>DATHGO010000022.1:0-2977 GCA_035317585.1 Gemmatimonadaceae bacterium
CAGCTCACCTTCGCCATCGCCTTCGCGGGCAGCACCGTCTTGGCGCCTTCCCCGGTCCATCCGCTGAGCTCTCCATTCACCTCACAGGTTGGACGGATCCAGAGCTTCTCGAGAGTCGTGTAGCCCTTCTCGCCGCCAAGGGCCGTGACGCCCGTCTCCTTCATTAGAGTCTTGTCGTCGAACGGCAGCGAGCGCATCTGCTTCCGTACCTTCGGGTCCCACGTCCGAACTTTTTTGTAGAATCCGGGAATTGCGACGCGGCCATCCTTGTCGTGGAACGTCGCGAGTATGCGCGCCAGCGCCATTGCCGGATTGACGATCGCGCCTCCGTAAATCCCCGAATGCAGATCGCCCTTCGGGCCCTGGACGTTGATCTCGAAGTAGGCGAGGCCCCGCAGCGACGAGAGAATCGACGGAAGTCCGGGAGCGAACATCGTCGAATCGGAGATCACGACTGCATCCGCCGCGAGCAGCTTCTTTTGCTCCTGGACGAACGCCTCCAGATGATCGCTGCCGATTTCTTCTTCACCCTCCACGATTACGACGACATTCACCGGAAGCGTTCCGCGCGTAGCGAGGTGGGCTTCGAGCGCCTTGATGTGGAGGAAGATCTGGCCTTTGTCGTCGACAGATCCGCGGGCAAAGATCTTTTTGTCGCGCACCGTCGGCTCGAACGGCGGCGAGGTCCACAGCTCCAGCGGCTCGGCAGGCTGGACGTCGTAGTGGCCGTAGATGAGAACAGTCGGTGCTCCCCTCGGCGCGTTCCTCCATTCGCCGACGACAACCGGGTGACCCGCGGTCGGATAGATGTTTGCCGGCACGCCGATCTTGTCGAGTGATGTCTTGACCCACTCCGCGGCTCGCTTCGTGTCAGCATTGTGGTCCGACTTCGCGCTCACGCTCGGGATACGAAGAAATTCGAACAGCTCGTTGTGGATCCGCGGGTCGTTGTCGGCGAGAAATTTCTTGAGATCTTCCGGAATGGTTCCGTTACTCCGGGCGGCCTTGCTTCCGCCACCACGCGCGGTCTTGTCTCCGCTTCCCCGAACAGCTTTGCTCGATTTGGTCATTGGCTCACTTTCGTTTGCGTTTTCGTCATCATTAAACAGGTGAGACCAGCACGGCGGATCACCTGGCATGCCCTGTACCCGCAAGCAATCGCATCGCCGACATTCCCGTGAACGTCGCGGCGAGGCACAGGACCACGCTCAGGATAACATAGCCCGTTGCTCGCCCGTACTCGCCACCCTCGATCAATCCGAGTGTCTCGGCGCTGAACGTGGAGAACGTGGTGAAGCCCCCGCAAAACCCAACAATGAGAAAGGCGCGTAGCTCCGGCGAGAGCTGCATGTTGAGGAACTGTCGCAGCAGGATGCCGATCAGAAAGCACCCGGAGACGTTGACGAACATCGTCCCGACAGGGAAGCCGCCCGCGCTCATCCTCTGTACCACCCCGCCAATTAGATAGCGGAGGACCGATCCGGCCGCTCCACCGACTGCGATTAACAGGAAGATCATTTAGGTTGCATTATAGTGGTGGAGAAGGAGGAAAAATGCACGGCTTGAAAGGTGAGCGGGTGCTGATGCGAGTCCACATTGGCGAGCGGGACAAGTACGAGGGAGAGCCGTTGTATTGGGCAATCGTGCAACTGCTCAGAAAGCGGCATTATGCCGGCGCGACTGTTACCCGGGGAATCATGAGCTTCGGACCGAGCAGTCGCATTCATACCGCCAGATTCCTGGAGCTGTCGCTCGATCTTCCGATCGTGGTCGAATGCGTCGACACCGAGGAGAAGATCCAGGAGATCCTTCCGGAGCTGGACCAAATGGTTGGTGGCGGACTGATCACTCTGGAGCGGGTCAAGGTCATTATGTACCGGCCGCACGCCAAGGAGGAGGAGCAGCCCGACGATTGGTCGATTGACATTGGCAGCGCGCCGAAGGTCGAGTCCGGACAGCAAAGCATCAGATAGATCGTTGGATCTCCGTCTGAAGGCCACTGAAAACGCAAAAACTCCCGCGCGGCATCGAGCCGAGCAGGAGTCATTAACCGCGTTAGTGCCAGCGGTGGTTAAGGGCGAACTCCATCGCCACTGGCGAATGAATAACACCGCCACAGTCGTTTGTCATGTCTAATCGCCTCACCAACGAAACGAGCCCGTACCTCCTCCAGCACGCCGATAACCCGGTCGACTGGTATCCGTGGGGACCCGAGGCGCTCGAGAGGGCGAAGCGCGAAGACAAGCCGATCCTGCTCAGCATCGGCTACGCCGCCTGCCACTGGTGCCACGTCATGGCGCACGAGTCGTTCGAGAACGACGAGACCGCGCGCCTCATGAACGACACATTCGTCAATATCAAGGTCGATCGCGAAGAGCGGCCCGACATCGATGGCATCTACATGCAGGCCGTGCAGGCGATGACGGGACAGGGCGGCTGGCCGATGACGATGTTCCTCCTGCCCGACGGAAGCCCGTTCTACGGCGGCACGTATTTCCCGCCCGACGAGAGACACGGGCTGCCATCGTTCCGGAAAATCCTTCGATCGGTGAGCGACGCCTACGCAGACAGACGCGAAGGTGTGGCTCAGAGCGCGGAACAGCTCCGGCAGATCTATGAAAGCAATCTCGCCCAGACACGAAGCAGCGGTGGCCTCACTCGGGAGTTGCTCGAAGGCGTATATCGATCTCTCGAGCAACGCTACGACGGGAAAAACGGCGGATTCGGCACTGCTCCAAAATTCCCGGCGACGATGGTTCTTGATTTCCTGCTTCGCCACTGGAAACGGACCGCCACGAGTGAAGCTCTCGAGATCGTCGTGAATTCCTTCCGCAAAATGGCGCGCGGCGGAATCTACGATCAGATCGGCGGCGGATTCGCTCGCTATTCCGTCGACGCGAGCTGGCTCGTTCCGCACTTCGAGAAGATGCTCTACGACAACGCCCTGCTCACCCGGCTGGGCGCGCATCTCTGGCAG
>DATHGO010000023.1:0-7115 GCA_035317585.1 Gemmatimonadaceae bacterium
GATGTTCCGGCGGGCGCAAATCCGAACATCGTCAACCCGGCGCAGGTAACGCTCAAAGAGGAGTAGCCTAGAGGCCGAGCAGCTTCTGCAGGCCGAAAGTGCAAACTCCGATCAACCCACCGAGTACGTAACCCGTGGTGATGATCAGATTGAGCTCGTTCTGAATCACGTTGCGCAGGATCTCCTCGACCCGGTCGACGCTGAATGCCATGACTTTGCGCTCGACCATCGCCTGGACGTCGAGCTTCTTGATCAGCTCGGGTAGCTGATCGTGTACCCACTCCCAGATCACGGGCGCAGACTGTGCCGCGAGCCTCCTCGGCGCCTCGGGATCTCGCTTGGCTTCGACATCGCCGAGGATATCGGAGATCGGCTGCTGTAGATAGTGGAGAATAGCGTCGTGGATCGCTTTCGAGATCTCTTCCCTGATCTCGGGCTCCTCCAGCAACCCCACTACCTGCTCTACGCCGTCGTTTTCGATCGCGTCGAGCACCGTGTCGAACTTCTTCTCCGTCATCATCAGCTTCGCGAAAATCCGTTCGTGAAACCGCATGTCGTCGACGAAGCGGTTGAACATCGCGTGCAGGGCGGAGCGCAGCTTGACGCGCGTCGTCGGCTGACCGAGGAATGCGCCGAGCTTTGTCATCGCTACCGGGAGATACGACGTCATCGCGCCTTCCAGTGCCGTTACCACCGCGGGTGGAACCTTGTCGATCAGTGGATCCCGCGAAGTGAGGATGGTCGTGATGACGTCTTCGAGTCGCGATTGAAACGCCGCCAGCAGCTCGGGCCGCTCGAGCTCGCGCTGCAGGTCTCCCGGTGTTAGCAGTCGCTCGCCGACGGTGCGCCCGAGGCTCTTCGCCAGACGCGCCTGGTTCTTGGGGATCGCACCCTGGAATCCGAAGCGCTTTTGCTTCGGATTAAAGAGCATCCACACCGCAACGGTGTCGGATAGCCCTCCCGCCATTGTTCCGACGAAGACGTGGATGCCGAACTGGACCCAGGAATTCTCGAGGTTCACCTACTTTGTGACTGCTCCTGCCGACTCCGACCGGTTGATCGACGCGGTAGTCGAATCCCCGACCGCATTCTTGGCCGCGACATCGCCGTGCGGCTCGGCGGAGTCAGCCAGGGTTCCCGGCGGCTTGGGGAGGAGCGCGAGGTGAATGATGTCGTCCATCGTCGAGACGAAGGTGAAGGTCATGCTGTTCACGACCTCGTCCGGAATTCCGCGCAAATCCTTCTCGTTTGCCTTGGGCAGAAGCACCTGCCTCAAGCCCGCGCGGTACGCCGCCATGACTTTCTCCTTTACGCCGCCGATCTCCAGCACCTTTCCGCGAAGGGTCATCTCGCCGGTGAGCGCGATGTCGCGACGAACTGGACGCCGGCTCAGCACACTCGCGATCGCGAGCGTGACCGCCGCGCCCGCACTCGGCCCGTCCTTTGGAATCGCGCCGGCGGGGAAGTGCACGTGCAGGTCGACTTCCTTGAACTCTACATCCTGGACGCCGAGCGTGTGCGCACGCGAGCGAACGTAGGAATACGCTGCATCGACCGATTCGCGCATCACATCACCGAGCTGTCCTGTGACGGTCAGGCGTCCCGTGCCCGGCATGCGTAGCGCTTCGATAACCATCAAGTCGCCGCCAGTGGCGGTCCACGCCATTCCGGTTACCGCTCCAATCTCCGGCTCCTGCTCGGCGTCCTCCAGAGTGTAAGTCGGGTTTCCCAGGATCTCGTTCACCATCGGATTGTCGACTATCCACGCTCCCTCTTCGCCATCAGCTTTCTTGCGGGCGCGCTTCCGCATCAGCGCGGCGATGTTCCGCTCGAAATTGCGCAGGCCGGCCTCCCGCGAATAGCGACTCGAGATGAAGCCGAGGACTTCGTCGGTGAACTGAATGTCCTTGTCAGTGATGCCGTGCTCCTCGAGCAGACGCGGCAGCATGTACCGCCACGCGATCTCGACTTTTTCTTCCACCGTGTAGCCGAGAACGCGGATGACTTCCATGCGGTCGCGCAGCGGTGCGGGGATGTCGAAGAGGTTGTTCGCCGTGCAGATGAAGAGAATGCTCGAGAGGTCGAACGGCAGATTGAGGTAGTGATCGACGAAGTTCGAGTTTTGCGACGGATCGAGAACCTCGAGCATCGCCGCGGTAGGGTCACCGGAGGGACCCCCGGATGTCATTTTATCAATTTCGTCGATCATCAGTACTGCATCCCGTACTTGCACGCGTCGCAAAGCCTGCAGGATCAGGCCCGGCATCGCACCGACGTAGGTGCGGCGATGGCCACGGACTTCCGCCTCGTCGCGCACGCCGCCGACTGATATGCGGTAGAAGGCGCGGGTGATCGACATCGCGATCGCTTCGCCCAGCGACGTCTTGCCCGTACCTGGCGGCCCGACGAAGCAAAGGATAGGGCCGTGCGGATCGCCGCCGCGGAGCTTTCGCACCGCCAGATATTCAGTGATGCGCTCCTTCGCCTCCTTGAGCCCGTAGTGCCGGCTGTCCAACAGCTCTTCGACCTTCTTGAGCTCGATGACTTCGTCCTTCGACGATTTGACGTTCCACGGAAGCGCGAGCATCCAGTCGAGATAAGTGCGAATCACCTGATACTCGCTCGAGGCGGGTGACAGGTTGCGCATACGCTCGATCTCGCGGCGCCCCTCCTGTGCCGCCTTCTCGGGCAGATTTGCTTCCTCGAGTTTTTTCAGCGTCTCGATCGCTTCTTTTTCTCCAGGATCGCCCTCACCCAGCTCCGACTGAATCGCGCGCAGTTGCTGGCGCAGATAAAACTCGCGCTGGTGCTGCTCGATCTTGATCTCGGTCTGCCGCTTCACGTCCTCGGCTACGCGCGCGCGCCCGACTTCACGCTCCACCCGCCCAAGCAGGAACTTCAGGCGCTGGCCGATGTTGAGGCGCTGAAGAATCTCGTCCTTGTCGGAGACCTTGAAGTTCAGATTGGTGGCGGCCAGATCGGCGAAGCGCCCCGGATCGGAGATGTTCATCTTGAGGATTGCCGGCACTTCGTCCGGAATCCGCTCGATCAGCTCGGCCAAGGTTTCTGCGCCGGCCACAATGCGGTTGATCAGATCGTCGACCTCGTTCTGATCGGGCGCGATCTCCTTCGCCGGTTTGACGCGGACGATCGCGAAGGGATCGGTCTGCACGACTCCCTCCACGATCAGACGACGCAGTCCCTGTAGCGTGATCTGCACAGTTTCGCCGGGGAGATTGATTCGCTCGTGCACGCGGGCCGCGACGCCGACCCTGCCGACAAACCGGTCGGGGTCCAGCACATCGTCGTGGTCGCCACTCGCCACGACCAGTCCCACGATGAGGCCGGCCTGTTCGTTGGCCTTGAGCAGCGCCAGGTTCTCGGGAGCACCCATCTGCACGGCAATCGTGCCGAGGGGATAGACAATCGTGGATCGAAGTGCCATGAGGGGCAGCGTCGATGGTATTTCGGCGTGGAGTATGTCGTCTTTACGCTGGGCGGGCGGCATCCAGTCCCTCTCTAACGGCGTGATGCTTCAGTTGTTTCAGAAGTTAACGGCGCCTAAGTTTAAAGGCTATGTTCGAGGATCTGAGCGAAAAGCTCGAGGCCACGTTCGCCCGCCTGCGTGGCCGCGGTGTTCTGACCGAAGCCGATATCAGGGAGGGCCTGCGCGAAGTCCGCCGCGTATTGCTCGAGGCGGACGTCAACTTTCAGCTGACGCGCGAGTTTCTCGAGCGCGTCGAGAAGAAGGCGACGGGTGTCAACGCGCTCACTACGGTCTCTCCGGGGCAGCAGCTAGTTAAGATCGTCCATGAGGAGCTCACCGCCATGCTGGGTGAGCGCCGCGAAGGACTGAAGCTCGGAACGGTGCCTCCATCGGTGGTGATGATGGTGGGCCTCCAGGGATCCGGTAAGACCACGACCGCCGCGAAGCTGGCGAGAAAGCTGAAGGCCGAAGGTCGTTCGACGCGGCTGGTGGCGGCCGACGTCTACAGGCCCGCCGCCATCGACCAGCTGGAGACGCTGGGCCGAGAGCTTTCGATTCCGGTCTACGTCGACCGGAGCACGAATGACGTGGTGAAGATCGCGCGGGCGGGGGTCGCGGAAGCTTTGCGCGAGCGTGATCGCGTCGTGATCATCGACACCGCCGGCCGGCTGCAGATCGACGAAGCAATGATGCAGGAGCTTTCGCGCCTGAAAGAAGCGCTTCGTCCGTCCGAGATTCTCCTCGTCGCCGATGGGATGACCGGACAGGACGCCGTGAAGATCGCGCAGGGCTTCGATCAGGCCCTCGACATCACTGGTGTCGTACTGACAAAGATGGACGGCGATGCCAGGGGCGGAGCCGCCCTCTCGATCTACGGCGTGACGAAGAAGCCCATCAAGTACATCGGTGTGGGTGAGAAGTCCGACGCGCTGGAGGAGTTTCATCCCGAGAGAATGGCGGGGCGCATCCTGCAACAGGGCGACATCGTCACACTTGTGGAGAAGGCGCAGGCGTCGTTCGATGAAGCCGAGACGAAGCGACTGGAGAAAAAGGTCCGCAAGGAGGGAATGGATCTCAACGATTTCCTCAGCAGCATGCGACAGATCGAGAAGATGGGTCCGCTGGAGGGAATCCTGAAAATGCTGCCGGGCGTGAACACCAAGGCGCTAAAGCAGATGAAGGCGGATCCCAAGCGCATGAGGCACGTCGAGGCGATCGTGCTGTCGATGACGCCCGAGGAGAGGAAGAATCCCGCCGTGATCAACGGCTCGAGACGAGCACGTATCGCGAAGGGCGCCGGCCGGCCGATCAGCGACGTGAACCGTCTGCTCGATCAGTTCCGCGAGATGCAGAAGATGATGAAGAAGATGGCCGGGGGAGGAAGGATGGGGATGCCGTCGATGCCGGGGATGTTCGGACGGTAACTAGCAACTGGTTGGACTGAATGATCTTCACTGCAACTGAACGGGTGTCAGCGGTCCGTGGCAGAGATGCCAGTATGGAGTTCACTACGCCCAGACTTGTCTCCGTGGCGTGACAGCCCCTGCTTGTGCCATGAATGGCGCCTAATGAAGTCTGGACGTCGTGAACTTGAAACTGGCATCTACGCTACTGAGGTCTGGCACCCGTTCAGTTGCACTTCTCAGCCGCTGTGCGGGCGATGCCTACCCTATTAGATTGCACGACCTAGTTGTACCGGGTGCGCGCTGGACCGACCAGCGACGCGAGGAGCCCGGATCGAGTCGCCATGAGCGTCTCACCAACACCTTCAGGGAGCAGTACAGATGGTAAAGATTCGTCTCCGCCGCGTTGGGCGGAAAAATGCACCGTTTTACCGTATTCTCATCGCCGATTCGCAGAGTCCGCGCGACGGGAAATTCATTGAGATCATCGGCCAGTACGCTCCCCGTCAGACCAACGCGGGTTCGCTTCAGGTCGACGAGGCAAGGGCCAACCATTGGCTCAATCTTGGCGCCCAGCCCACCGACACCGTGCGGTCGCTCCTTCGGCGCGCCGGCGTCCTCAAGCGGCGTCATGAGCAGAGACTCGGCATCGAGCGCAAAGTCGTCGCGGTTCCGCTCAGCGAGAAGTCGGACGAAGCAGCCTCCGGCGCCTAGAGCGCCACCGACTCACATGCCTGGGCCCGAGTACGCGATCGTCGGGCTGATCCGCAAAGCGCAGGGAATTCGTGGAGAGGTGGTCATCGAACCTCTCACCGATAAGCCGGACGTGGTTTTCGCGTCCGGCAGTCGTGTTTTTGCGGGAACCTCTGATGGCGACTTAGCGGTCGTGCGTGACGTCAGAGGAGCAGAGGAGATCCCGACGCTCACGGTCTCGGACTCGAGGCCATTCAAGAAGGGCCTGCTCGTGCAGTTCGAGGAGCTCCAGGACCGCGACAGCGCTGAACTGTGGCGTGGACGCTATCTGCTCGCTCCCTTCAGCGAGCTGCCGCCTCTCCAGCAAGACCAGGTCTATCTCCACGACCTGATCGGAATGAAGGCGATAAGCGCCAGTGGTGAGGACCTCGGCACGGTGACGACGTTTTACGAGCTGCCGCAAGGACTCATGCTCGACATCAACACCCGGCGCGGCAGCGTTCTGATTCCATACCGTCCTGAAATCGTCGTCCAGACTGACATCGTAGCGCGAACGATCCTGATCAACGACACGCTCGGCCTCATGGACAATTACGGCGGCGAGGAATAGCGCGTGCCGCTGAGAATCAACGTCGTCACGATCTTTCCCGAGTTCTTCAGCGGCCCGCTCGGCCTGAGCATACCCTCGCGCGCGGCCGCCGCGGGCAGCGTCATGTATAACCTCGTGGACCTGCGAGACTTCACTCACGACAAACACAGAACCGTCGACGACGCTCCGTATGGTGGGGGCGCGGGTATGGTGATGAAGCCGCAGCCGTTCTTCGAAGCGGTCGAATCGCTGAACACGAAGCCGCCGATCGTGCTGTTGTCGCCGCGAGGCAGAGTCTTCTCGCACGCGGATGCGGAGCGGTTTTCAGTCGGTGAGGAACTGACTCTCTTGTGTGGTCACTACAAGGACATCGATCAACGGGTCGCTGATCATCTCGCGACCGAGGAGATCTCGCTCGGCGATTTCGTCTTGAGTGGTGGAGAGGCAGCGGCGCTCACGATCATTGACGCGACCGTCCGTTTGCTACCGGGCGCTATGTCCGACATCGAGAGTGCGCGGGGAGACTCTTTTTTCGGCAGGGGATTGAGCGCGCCCAGTTACACTCGTCCGCCCGAATATCGGGGGCACACCGTGCCGGATGTGCTTCTCTCGGGAGACCACGCCAGGATCGCGAAATGGCGGGTGGATGAAAGTGAGCGCCTGACCCGGCGGCGCAAGGACAGCACCGGGTAGACGTTCGCTCGTCTCAGGTGGACGAGAATAAGGTGCTAGCTATGTAGATGCTTCCCGAATCGTCTGCCATGCAACAGCGCTCGATGGTTCTCGGGTAACCCTTTATTGAGTCGAATGTCACGGTTAGCGGTGTGGTTGCCGCGAGGATTTGATCGAATAGCTGGTCAATCGTGTACCAGCCATCAGTCGAGATCTCAGCTCCGGTGCCGATCACAGTCACGCGCGTAACCCGTCCTTGGGTTACCTCGAC
>DATHGO010000024.1:0-2605 GCA_035317585.1 Gemmatimonadaceae bacterium
TTCTGTTCTTGCAACGTTACTACATCCAGGGCGTAATGGCCGGGAGCGTTAAAGGATGATTCGTAGCTCTACCGTTTTGGTTCTGAGTGGCATCCTTGCGCTGCAGGCGCAAGCACAAACGCCCACTACTACATCTCCGCCTTCGAATCCGCCCACGCCTACTCCGATTCCCGCCGTGGTGCCGGCCGTGCCGGTGGCTGCAGCCGCGCAAACAAGCGTGCCTACTATAGTATTGGATTCGTTCGACTCTGTGAGTCAATGGACGGCCACGCCGGCGGAGGGGGTGGAGATCTCCGTCCATCCGGAATCGAACGGTGCGCACGGGAAGGCGATGCGTGTGGATTTCGATTTCCACGGACACGGCGGTTACGCGGTCATCCATAGGCCGTTCAATCTGGCGCTGCCGCAGAATTACGAGTTCTCGTTCGCCATCAAGGGCAACGCCCCAACCAACACGCTCGAGTTCAAGCTGATCGACTCGACGGGCGACAACGTCTGGTGGTCCAACAATCCGAACTTCGTCTTCCCGAAGGACTGGAAGACAATCACGCGGAAGAAGCGGCAGATCTCCTTTGCCTGGGGGCCGACCACCGACAAGGATCTGAAAAAATTCGCCGCGATAGAGCTGGCGATAACCGCGGGCTCGGGTGGGAAGGGAAGCATCTGGCTCGATGATCTCGTCGTCACACCGCTCGAGCCCGATACCCGCTTCTATCCCGCCCCGGCAACGTCCGCATCATCGCAGGCACAGGGTTACGACGCGTATCGGGCGACTGACGCGGATCTCATGACCGCCTGGCGGAGCGCGCCTCTGCGCGTAGGTCCCACCGTAACGCCCGCCACCGCAGGCACCCCTGGGTCGGTGCCACCCGGCGCTGAAACGATCGATATCGATTTCCAGAGGCGACGGGAATTCGGCGGGCTCGTGATCAGCTGGGAGCCTGGGCGTCGCGCCAATTCCTACGAGGTGCAAGCGTCGCCCGACAAGCAGACATGGCGAACTCTCTACACGGTCAACCGAACGTCGGCTTCTCCAGTTTCCCAGGCTTCGTCGAGCAAGATAGGGATCGCGCAATCCCCACTACTTCGCGATTACCTGTACACGCCGGAGGGCGATGCCCGCTATCTGCGCATCGTACTCAAGTCGCCAGAGAACAAAGCCGGCTACGGAATCCGGGACATCAGCGTCAAGCCGTTCGACTGGGCTGCCACCGAGAACGATTTCTTTCTCGCGCTGGCGAAGGACACACCGCGCGGAAGCTACCCGCGATATCTCTCCAGCGAGCAATCCTACTGGACGGTGATCGGCGTCGATCGCGACAGCGCCGAGGCGCTGATCAATGAGGAGGGGATGATCGAGGTGGGACGTGGACAGTTCTCGATCGAGCCATTTCTGTACACCGACGGCAAGCTAGTTACCTGGAGCGACGCGAACACATCGGTCGCGTCGAATGCGGAAGCGCTGCCGTTTCCGCAGGTTGTCTGGAGCACCAAGGATCTCGATCTCACCATCAGCCCGTTCGCCGCGGGTCCCGTCGATTCCTCGGTCCTCTATGCGCGGTATCGCATCACCAACAATTCCCGCACCTACAAAAAGCTCACTCTCTTTCTCGCGCTCCGACCTCTACAAGTCAATCCGCCCTGGCAATTCCTGAACCTCGTGGGCGGGGTTGCGCACGTAGACTCGATCTCCTTGCAAGGCTCGTCCGCGCGCGTCACCGGCAACAAGTTCGTCCGTTCGCTCGCGTCAATCAGCGGGTTCGGCGCCGTGACCTTCGACGAGGGGAACATTGTCGACTGGCTGCGCACTGGAAAGGTCCCCACGTCCATATCCGTTACCGATCCAAATGGCCACGCCTCCGCTGCGTTCGCGTATCAGCTCGAGCTGGGCCCGCACGCGACGTCGAGTCCGATCGACCTCGCGGTGCCGCTGCACGGTGGCGATCTGAACCTCGCGCAGCTGCTATCCGCGGCGCGAAGCGGGTACGTGGCTCAACCGACCACAGTAGTTGCCCCACAGCCGGGTGCGACTCCGGAACCTGCCGGCGTCAACGCTCCCGGTATCACGCTTCTCCCGGGCCAGGGCGAGCGCGCAGTTTCGTCGCAGCTCGAGAAAACCGCGGGCGAGTGGCGCGAGAAGATGGGACCGGTGAGCATCACGCTTCCGCCCTCGGCGGCGCGGTACACGCAGACGATGCGCGCGCAGCTCGCGGACATTCTCATCAATCGTGACGGCGCCGCGATCCAGCCTGGCTCCCGCAGCTACTCGCGCTCGTGGATTCGTGACGGCTCGCTGACGTCGACCGCGCTGTTGCGACTCGGCCACGACAAGGATGTCAAGGATTTCATCGACTGGTATGCTCCGTACCAGTACGAGAACGGCAAGGTGCCGTGCTGCGTCGACGAGCACGGCGCGACGCCGGTGCCGGAGAATGACAGCCACGGCGAATTCATTTATCTGGTAGCCGAGTACTATCGGCACACCGGAGACAAGGCGGAGCTGGAGAAGATGTGGCCGCACGTGGCCAAGGCGGTGGCGTACATGGATTCGCTTCGCCACGAAAGGATGACGCAGCAGTACACCGTTGGCGCTAACAAACCCTTC
>DATHGO010000025.1:0-6224 GCA_035317585.1 Gemmatimonadaceae bacterium
CTTTCACGATTGAAGAAGACACTTCAATGTTGTCCTGCTTGCAGGATGTGCAGAAGACATGCCGATCCGCGGCGGCTCGCTCGTTCCGACCCTCAAAAGCGTAACGCGGCATTTATTCAGCTGGAAAAAAGAAGGGGCGCACTTTCGTGCGCCCCTTCTTACTACGTTATGAGTTCACGCGGCTCTAGCCGCAAGCCGTCAAAAGCTGGTTCCGTTCGAGCCCGGGAACTGTGGTTTCGCGCGTGCCGTCGGGCACGCCATCACCGCGCAGATCTGTGTTGCCTGGCTGATCATGTAGCCAGCCGAGCCGGGGGGAATTCCGCTGTCCTTCTTGCCGACCATGTTGATGAAGTCGCTCATTTTCTTGCACCCATGATCGTAGCTGGCATCATCGTACGCCGCCAGCAGCTGGTTGACCAGCGGATTCGTCGTGCCTTCCTGCATGCCGAGACCCCGGACGTACTTGAGCAGATTCTGCATCTGGGTCGGCGCATCGAGCACAGCCACCCCGAATTCACGCGAGGTGCTGTTGCCCGCGGCATCGGCCGCGGTGCAGGTAACTTCGGTATATCCGATCGGGAAAGTTGCACCCGACAGCTTTGTGCAGCTGAGTGATGTCACCGCGACGTTGTCGGTCGCGAAGAGCTGATAGTTGACCACGGCGCCGTTGGGGCTCGTGGCAGATACGGTAGTGTTCAGCGGAACCGTTAGGCTCGGAGCTTCGACGTCGCGCACCTTTACCGACTGCGTCGCCGAGGCGGAATTACCCGACCCGTCGGTCGCCGTCCAGGTGATCGTCGTGAGTCCAACCTTGTACGGGGCGTCGAGCGCGAGTGTCGGATCGTCGCTACGCGCGCTGGAAACTTTCACGCCCGGGCAGTTATCGGCCGACTGGGCAGAGCCAACAGCGACCACGGCCGACGGAAGATGCGGATCGTTATCCGCGGACGCATCGGCTGGCGCCGAGACCCACGGGTTTTCCTTGTCGACAACGGTTACCGTCTGCGTCTCGCTCGCCGTCATTCCGTCGGTATCAGTTGCCGTCCAGGTGATGGTGGTCACGCCCTTCGGGTACGGAGCGTCGAGCGCGAGTGTAGGATCGTCACTTCTGACGCCCACGAGCGAGACGACACCAACGTCGTCGGTGGCCGTCGCACCGGTAGGACTGAAGGCCGCGACGCAGGATCCCAGAGCGGGGAGGACGCCGAACGCCTGCCTCTGAGCGGTCGTCGCCGGAGGAGCTGTTGCGACCGTAGTGTCTTTAGGAACAACGGTTACGACTGGCGGACGCGGCGGTGTGAACCGAACGACGTCGTTCGCAAGTGAAAAGAAGTTCTTTACGCGCGCGCTCGTCACGCTGTTGAGAGGATTGAAGATGCTGTCAAAGGCCGCAGCTGTACCGTCTGCGTTCTCTATGCCCTGTGTTATGCGCTGGCCGCTGCTCGTGATCTTCATCACGTTGGTGTAGATCGTGATGACGTTCGAGCCCTCGTTCAGCACGAGCTGCATCATCAGCAGGCCCTTTGAACATTTACACGTGCTGTAGTCCGGGACGTTGTTGAACTGGAGCAGGAATCGGCGGTTAGGAGCGGTGCCGCGCGTTTCGAACCGTACTCCACCGTCCACGAGCTGGGGCGACCAGTCCGTCCACGCGAACGCAATTATGTTGTTCGGCAGGTTGGGCGAATAAATCAGGTCGCCTTTATAGAAGCCAAGCCCTGCGGGATCAGTTTGAGGCGCGCCAAACTGGAGGAATCCATTCGCGTAAATGTTGACTTTGTCGTACGTGTTGCCGTAGAAATTGAAGCTGAACCCGAGAGGTATGTCGTCGATGTGACCGTCCCCGTCGAACGCGGGTTTCGCCGGGTTGAGCCAGTTTTCTTTCGGGATGATGATGCCTGGGATGGCTTCGGGCTCAAACGGCAGGTTGCTGGTTCTGCTCGAAACAACGCTGTACTTCCACGCTGCGCCGGAGACGGATTTCGCCGCGCCAGACGGGACGAGGAGATTGGCTGAGAAGTCCGGAGTGCTCAGAAGCGTCCCCGGCCCTCCTTCAAGCCAGTAACTCTTGAGAGAATCGGGCACGTAGACCTCAACGGCGGTGACGCCGTCCGGCATGCGCATCGCGGGGCCGGTGCTATCGGAACATGACAGGATTCCCGCCAGGAGAACTGCGCTGGCGGAACCTGCTCTAAGAAGGCTTAATAGGGCGGAAATCCTGGTCGAACGGCGCATCGTAACTCTCAAGAAGAGGGTTACTCATTAGACGACCATCCCGACCAAGCTCAACAGGACTTAAGCCCGCATGCGGGGCCTTAACCCGCTCTCACAGACCCATTGCGAAAGACAGCTTTGTGACCAGAGCTGGCCCCCTCAGAGCCTCTCGCCGCCCATCAGAACGGCCATGATGGCTTTCTGGATGTGGAGCCGGTTTTCGGCCTCGTCCCAGACCCTGCTTTGGGGTCCATCGATCACCTCGGCGGCGACTTCTTCGCCCCGGTGCGCGGGCAGGCAATGGAGGAAAATGGCGCCCTCCTTTGCGCGCTTCATGATCGCCGCGTCGACCCGGTAACCCTTGAATGCCTTTTCACGAATCGCCTGCTCCTCCTCCTGGCCCATCGATGCCCAGACGTCCGTATTGACGACGTCCGCCTTGTCCGCTGCTTCAGCGGGATCCCGCACGATTCGCACTTTGGCCTTTGACGCCGCACGCTGATAAATCATCGGATCGGGGTCATAGCCCTCGGGACACGCGAGCGTGAGCTCGAATCCGAGCACGTACGCGGCGTTGAGCCACGAATTCGCCATGTTGTTGCCGTCGCCGATCCAGGCGACGCGCTTTCCCTTGTAGCCGCCAAGGTGCTGGTTCACGGTGAGAACGTCGGCAAGGACCTGGCACGGGTGCACGAGGTCGGTGAGGCCGTTGATGATCGGCACGTCGGCGTAGCGCGCCAGCTCCTCGACCTCCGAGTGCGCAAAGGTTCTGATCATGATGCCGTCGACGTAGCGCGAGAGCACACGCGCGGTGTCAGCGATCGGCTCTCCGCGTCCGAGCTGTACGTCGCGGGGAGAGAGAAAGAGCGCGTGTCCGCCGAGCTGCCACGCGCCGACCTCGAACGAGACGCGCGTGCGCGTCGATGACTTCATGAAGATCATCGCCAGTGACTTTCCGGCGAGGGGCTTCTTCTTGTATTTGCCGGTGCGCATCAATTCGGCGAGCGAAAACAGCCTGTCGAGCTCTTTGGCGGAATAATCTGCGATCTGAAGGAAGTCGCGATGTGTGCGTTCTTTCTGGACGTGTCGGGGCATGTGAGTTGCGCGGACGGGGGTGGATCGTGGGTCCTTCGGTGCGCCGGAAATATACAATGGCCGGCCGTCCCCTCTTTCAGTGGGTGTTTAATGATCTCACGCATTGTTCGTGTGATGTGCGCGGGCGTGGCAACGCTCGCGATCGCGGCCTGTCATTCCGATTCCACCGGTCCAGGCGATGGAGGTTCTACACTGCCGCCTGGCATTGGTCTCCAGCTGAATCCTTTCATCACGTCCGGGCTGTCGAGCCCCGTTTTTCTGGCGCAGCCGCTCGACGATGGGCGCGTTTTCGTCGTCGAGCAGGGTGGGCGCATTCGCGTCGTTAGAGACAGTGTGCTCCAGACGACGCCATTTCTCGACCTCTCCACGAGAGTCCTGAGTGGCGGAGAGCGAGGATTGTTGAGCGTCGCGTTCCATCCCCAGTACGCGACCAATCATTTCTTTTACGTCTATTTCACCACCCAGACCAACGGCGACATCCGCATCGAGCGATTCACCACGACGTCGAACGCTGAGGTGGCGGACCCGGCCACATCCAAGCTCATACTCACCGCGCCCCATTCGACCTATCCCAACCACAACGGTGGACTTCTCGCGTTCGGCCTCGACGGAATGCTGTACGCCGGACTCGGCGACGGGGGGAGCGGCGGAGATCCGCTTGGCAACGGCCAGAACTTCAATTCGGTGCTGGGCTCCCTGCTGAGGCTCGACGTCGATCACGGCGATCCGTACGCGATTCCGGCGGACAATCCCTTCGTCGGACAGGCCAACCACCGCGGCGAGGTCTGGGCGAAGGGGTTGAGGAATCCGTGGCGCTATGCGTTCGACGCGCCGACGGGCCTTCTCTACATCGCCGATGTCGGACAGGGCGCGCACGAGGAAGTGGACGTCGTCGCCGCCAACCGCGCGGGCCTCAACTACGGTTGGAACGTGATGGAAGGCCTGAGCTGCTACAACGCGTCGACGTGCACTCAAACCGGATTCGAGCTGCCCCTTATCGACTACGGGCACAATGGTCCATGCTCCATCACGGGCGGATACGTGTACCGCGGGAGCGCAATTCCGGCGATTCGCGGCCACTATTTCTATTCTGACTATTGCGCCGGCTTCCTCCGGAGCTTCAGATATCAGAACGGCGTTGCGGTAGATCAAAAGGATTGGGGCCTTACGTCGACCAAGGTCACATCTTTCGGGGTGGATTTTGCCGGTGAGCTGTACATGATGTCGGGGGACACCATTCTCAAGGTCGCCCCCGCGAGTTAGGCGCCGGTCCTATGGCGCGGCAGTAAAACAGGAGGGTGCATGAGGCTTCAGGCACTCCTTTACGGTCCGATTTTCGGGGCGTGCTTTCTGACTTCGAGTGCTCGGGGTCAGGGAGCGGCGACGGAGCTGCGGATCAGGCTCAACGGAATTGACGGTTCGCCCGTCAGCGGTGCGCTCGTCGCGCTCGTCGATTCTCGTGACAGTGTCGTTGCCGAAGGATTGAGCACGGATGTCGGCGTACGCGTACTTCGCGCTCCTTCGGGTGTCTATCGCGTTCGCGTCAGACGCATCGGATACCTTCCCTTCATCTCGAATCCGGTGTCGCTGCCAGGCGAGCTTTCGCTCAACGTCGAAAGTCCCCGCGTGGTCCTCGAGCGCATCGTCGTCAACTCGAAATCCCCGTGCGGGCGGAATGATCGGAGCGCGGCGGCGCTTTCGAGTGTTTGGGACGAGATAAACAAGGCGCTTCGATCGAGCCAGCTTACCACGGAAGATCTCTCGGGTATCGGTCGAGCTCTCACGTTCCGAACGGAGCTCAATAACGATGGCACCGTAGTCAGCGCGGATAGCAACGTCTTTTCGATCACCACCAGGCGCCCCTTCGGCGCTATCGATCCAGTGACTCTCGCGCTCGACGGTTACGTCCTCGGCGACCCTGAGTCGGGCTGGCACTATTTCGCCCCCGACGAAACGGTGTTGCTGTCGGAGCAGTTTGCCGCGACTCACTGCTTTCGGGTGGTACGCCAACCCGATCGCGGTGGGCAGATCGGTGTTTCGTTCGAGCCGGTACCACGCCGTGACGTTGCGGATATCACCGGTGTGCTGTGGGTCGATCAGGAGACATCCGAGCTGCGCGAGATCATATTCCGTTTCGTGAACGCCGGCGTGATCAGCCAGTTCGAGGCCGGTGGATTCACCCGCTTCCGCCGCGTGCCATCGGGAACCTGGATCGTCGCCGAGTGGAAGCTGAGCGTGCCAAAACTCTCAGTAAGTCTGGTGGGCGGACGTCAGGACGGGTATACGTCGTCAGCGCGTCCGAAGTACGTCGCCATTGGCCGCCTGGAGAATGGCGGAGGGATCCTCGGGCCGAGTGAGCTACCGACACGAACGGCTACGGATAGCTTGAACAAGAAGCATTGAACAATCGCTTCGCCACCTTCCAGGAGGACTCGTCATGCGACGTTACGAGCAAGTCTCGGGAACCATCTTTGCAATCGTCTCGCTCGTCCAGCTCACGCGCATCGCCATGGGCTGGCCAGTGCAGATCGATCTTTTCACCGTTCCTATCTGGTTTTCCGTCATCGCGTTTATCGTGACCGGCGCCCTGTCGATCTGGGCATTCCGCTCCGGGGGACGACCCTCAGCGGCAGTCTAGATTCGGCACGATCCGCCGGGAGGTCGTTTCGATGATCCGTAAGCTCAAATCCGGGAAGTACCGCCTCTATTCCCGAAAGGTGAATCCGAGCACCGGGCGGCGGCGTAATCTCGGCACTTTCAACAGCCTGGCCGCGGCAAAGAAGCACGAGCGCGCGGTACAGTTCTTCAAGCGACGCGGCTGAGGGACGGCTATTCGCTCGCCGGCTATATTCCGGCCATGAGCGACGCCCCCGCCTCCCTCGCAAATACGCTCTCCGACCGCTACACGATCGAGC
>DATHGO010000026.1:0-11897 GCA_035317585.1 Gemmatimonadaceae bacterium
TACCCGAAAGGCTTCCTTCAGCACCTTACGCTTATCCGCTGAGAGGTTGATCACGCAGTTGGAGATGATGACATCGACTGATGCGTCGGGCAGCGGAATCTGCTCGATCTCTCCCTTCAGGAACTCGACGTTCTCCGCGCCCGCTCGGCGCTTGTTCTCGTTGGCGAGCGCCAACATCTCGTCAGTCATGTCGAGCCCGTAAGCCTTGCCAGTCGGACCGACGCGCTTGGCCGACAGAAGCACATCGATGCCGCCGCCGGATCCGAGGTCGAGAACGGTCTCACCCTCCTTCAGTGCGGCGAGCGCGGTTGGATTTCCGCAGCCGAGTGATGCGAGCACCGCTTCAACGGGGATGCCGGCCTTCTGCTTCTCATCGTAGAGATCGGAAGTGATTGGGTCCCACGCTTCTGTCGTTGCTCCACAGCAGGCGCTTGATCCGCAACATGGTGCGGCGGTGGTGCCTTCGCTGACGCGGAGCGCGGCCTGGCCGTACTTCTCTTTTACGGTGGATTTGAGAGTTGAATCAGGTGCTGTCACATGACCTCCAACAATATTTGTTGATGCGTAGGTGAAAAAAAAATCAGGCGCAGCACGATTCGGAGCGGCTAAGAGCGTGCGGTTTCAGGCCTGAGACCAGGGTCTCGGCTTCTTCGAACGCCTCGGGATCCAGCTCGTAGTAAACCCAGCGTCCGTCCTTCCGGTCCCGGACGATTCCAGCGTCCTTCAGCACGCGGAGATGGAACGACAACCGCGACTGAGCGGCGTCAAGCGTGTCGGTCAGCTCGCAGACGCACCGCTCGCCTTTGCGGAGCAGCTCGATGATCTCGAGTCTGGTCTCGTCGGAGAGGGCGTGGAAGAGCTCGATCGCACGCTCGGTCCTGGAATGGGTTGCCACGGCCATAGTTTTAATATATCAACAAAAGTTGTTGCGTCAACAGGCGACTGCACGTGAAGACTACCGGCAAGGTGCCGTGGGCGTGACCGCTCGTGGCTACGGGCCAGCTCCGAGCCTGATTATGATCAGCTCGCAGCCCCGAGCTGGCCCGCCGATCGCCCTCGGCCGGTAGTCATCAGTGTTAGTTAATCAGGGGTTGACGTCCACCCCTCGTGGGCGAAGCGCGACCCCGAGAGCGGTGAGAGCAAACGCTAGCGCTACGATCGAGATGTATAGGGAGGCACGGGAGACCTTGATCGGGCGCAGCGTAGTGTCAGTGATGAGCGTCGACGATACTGGAGTCTTCGAAGCAGTGTCGGGACTGATCCACTGCACTATCTCCCCACCGGCGTAGGTCTGGTACGTCGGCCAGGTGAGCGAAGTGCTGTCTTTCGGATTCACCGCGACGAAAGGGAATTCGACGAACCGCTCTTTCGGTAGGACTCCAGTCCATACCGCGCCGGTGATGCGCTGGGCGGAATCCGTCAGCACCTGGAGCTTCCAGCCCAGAACATCTCCAAACGAGACAACGCGCAAGCCGTTTGGAAAGTGCAGCTCGACCCTGAGAGTTGGAACGTCGCGCTCGTTCGGAACCCTAAGGACGTATTTCTCGTACGCGCCCGGAGTCGACGTCTTTGGGAAGACCACCGCGTGCGCCAGCGCGATGGACGGCACAATCAGCACGGCAAGAAAAATGAACGTCCGCACCATTCGCTGCTTTGAGGCAAAGCTCTTCGACGATCTGGTCATTGGGGAATTCCTGTTGCTGCGGATGCCGCGGACTGCGGAATCGGTGGAGTCGGCTCGTATGCAAGGAAGCCGCCGATGAGGATTATCATCGTCAAGACCGCGACTTCTACTCTCACGGAGCGGGACAGTTTCTTTGGTCCGTCCGTCGCGTCCAGTCTGGGAAGCAAACCAAATCGGTTGTATGCACCGAGTCCGACGAGGATCGCGAGCCCTGTCATCTTGGCAAGCACGAGGCGTCCGTAGGGCGAGCCAGTCAGATCAGCCGGAGTGTTGAGAAAGAAAAACGTCTGCAACAGACCCGAGAGACCAATCACAATGACCGAGACGAGTGCGACGGAAGAGACGCGGCTGGCTTCGATTCGGCAGGCGGGTTCGTCACAACGGGATAGCCACGTCAGCCACACCAAGCCGCCGATCCATAACGAGCCTGCGACCAGGTGCAGCATCTTGGCGGGAATCGTCCAGTAAGGATCGATGGCCGCCGGATGCCCAATTGCGCCACTCACGAGCAGACATGCGCCACCCAGAATGAGCGCGGGTGTAGTGCGACGCGCGAGAGCTATCGCCCAGAGCGTAAGAAGCGCGAGTATCGTTCGAAGAAGCTCGACGCGCCCCATCGTCGAATCCAGCATCGATCCGATGAAGTCGCTACTTAGGCTACCAGTCGGCGAAACGTGATCGAGCCACGCGATCATGTGCGCGATCAGCAAGATCGCACCGATCGTGATTGCACGCACGATCACCTTTGGGGGAGCGAGGTTGCGGCGCTCGCGCGAAGTCACTACAAAAAAAAGTACTCCGAGCCCTGTCATCATCGCGCCGAGTCCGAGTCCGCGGAACAACGCAGCAAGGACGGGAACTTGTTTATCCTCAGCCGCCGCTACTGACGAAGGAACAGCGCCAGAGTCGGCCGCCGTCGAATCGTGCGAAAGCTTCGTCGGCGGCGTGAACGGCGGCGACGTAACTGCACCGGAGCGCGTAGTGTCACTCACTCCTTCAATTGAGAAGCCGAAGCTTCCGCCGACGGGATGGCCGTCGGCGGACAGAACACGCCAGGAAACCTTGTAGGTCCCGCCTGCCAGTTGACCTGGAATGCGACCGACAAGTGTGTGTACATCGTGCGGATCGTTGGCAACCTGAAGCTGGGTGCCGCTCCCACCGGGACGGATGAGCGTGATCTGGCTCAGCTCCGGGACGATCTGCTCGCTGAAGACGAGGCGAATCGTCTCGGGCGGCTTCGCGAGATGACTGTTCGCCGCTGGTGTCGAGCGGAGAAGGCTCGCGTGCAGCAACACCATGGTGGCGGCGTGCGCGACTGCTGCGCACACCGCGAGACTGAGAGCAATCGCCGCCGCTCTGAGCAAGCCGCGATGATCGAGCGACATGCGAGCGATCAAGGAGTCCAGCGCAGGCCCGCGTAGAACGATCGGCCGTCGGCGGGTTCGTAGTACTGGCCCGCGGCATTGTCGACCTGCACGGATTGCGAGAAGCGGCGGTTAGCCAGGTTCTGACCAGCCGCGAACAACGTCATTCCGTATGGTGTTGCCCAGTCGGCGCGAAGCGACACGTTGGTCCATCCATCATTCCTGACCGTGTTCTGGCTGTCGAGAAAATAGGACTGTGGAATCCACTCCACAGTCGGAGCGAGTGTGAAACCTGAAGGATGCGTGTACTTGATCTCCGTCGACAATACCTGGCGCGGAGCGCCCGGGATGTCGTTGCCCTTGTAGTTGGGATCTTCGACAAATGTATAGTGCGCCAGGGTGTATGACGTGCGCAGCGACAAATGGTCCGCGACGTCACCGCGCACGAACACTGCGCCCGGCAGCTGATAGCTCAATCCTGCTTCGAGCCCGGTATGTCGTGTCTTCGGCGCGTTGCGATAGGTCGGAACAGTAAACGGCGCACCCGGGAAGGGCTGCACATTGATGTTCAATATCTCGTTTCTGAGCTCGATGTCGTATGTCGAGAAGTCCCAGCTCAATCCGATCTGCTTGCCGCGCGCGCCAAGCTCATATTGCCAGGCACTCTGGCCGGCAAGCGGAATGTAGCCCGGAACGGTCAGGCTGTTCAGCTCGAGAAGGAGCGGCGGCTCGTAGCTGCGACTCGCGTTTCCAAAAATCTGGGCGACACCGGAGCGAACCGAGTAGATGAATCCGACTTTGGGACTCACCGGATTGTACGTGCGCTTGTCCGACTGGTCTCCGTCCGAGAGGAAGAAATCCTTTGTCTCCCGACTGGCACGGTCTGCCCGTATTCCAACCACCGCGGAAAGCTGTGATGTGAGGGAAAGCACATCCTCGGCGTAGAGGGCGAAGTTCTTGGCATGATCGTGCTGGTTTTTTGTCAACGCACCGTGCTCGCCCATATTGTTCACGTACTGTTGGTTGAGCAATGACTCGTACGCCGGCTGGAATCCCAGCGTGAGCCTGTTGTTCAGCGCTCCCAGATCCCCGGTGTTCTCATAGCGAACCTCGGCCCCGTAATCGTGACTGATCTGCGAGATCACCTGAAAGATCGGGTGATCGATATCCCGATACTGCATGTAGGGGCTGATCTCGAGGCGCTGATTCGGCGAAAGCTGCGTGCGGAGCTGAAGGCCAATATGATGGAGGTCGTAATCCCGCCCCCAGCGATTCGTGACGTTGCCGGGATCAGCCGCCTGTGGATTGCTCTCGAATGTGGAGCGTGTAAGTGATCCCGGGAGCTCCTCCTTCACGTGCGCGAAGAAGTAGAACGCCCGAGCATCGGTGTTGTCGGAGAGGCGATAGCCCGCGTGCAGATTGACTCTGTCCCGCTGCTGCGCCGACCACTGGCGGTACCCATCGAGCGAGGTGCGGCCATAACTCGCGTAATAGTCGGAGGCGCCACGCGTTCCTCCGGATTCCAGCTGTGTCTTGTAGAAGCCGAAGCTGCCACCTTCTCCGAAGAGCGATACCGGACTCGAGCTGTAGCCCGTTTTGGTGTCGAGATTGATTGCTCCACCCATCGTCGAGCCGCCGTAGCGAAGCGCATTTCCGCCTTTGTAAACCTCGATCGCCTCCGTCGTCAGCATTTCGAGTGATTCGAAATCGGTAAATCCATCGGCGTTGCGATATGGCATTCCGTTCACGAGGAGATTCACTCCGCGCGCGTGGAAGTTGTCGCGCAATCCAGAGCCGCGAATCGAGATCTGACTCTCGTCAGCCGCGCCGAACCGGGGCTGGATATAGACCCCCGGAACGAACTGCAGCACGTCCTTGAGATTCGCCTGACGGGTGGAACGAATCTGCGGAGCGTCGATCATCGCCACCGCCCCCGGAATTTTCGCCAGCTGCTCCCGTGTCTCCGCAAGGTCGGTTTTGGTTCCGATAACGGTTACACCGGCAAGCGTGGCGATCTTGTCGGCGAGCCTGATGGTGATCTGTGTTGCCGCGTCCGTGGCCACGACAACGGAGTCGGCCGACTCCATGTATCCTGACCGGCGCACGTGAAGGATATGATTTCCCGCCGCGACGCCGCCGATCCGGAAATTTCCTTCCGCGTCGGTCTGTGCCGCGGGGGCGGAGTCATCGATCGAGATGAACGCGCCGACGATTGGTGAGTTGGCGACCGTGGTGACTTTCCCGATTATCTCGCCAACTGTCTGGCCCGCGAGATCAGGGCTGATGATTGCGATTCCAATCGCAATCATCGCGAAACAAGGCGCTGAGCGCCGTAAAGACGAACGAATTGACATGCTTCCTCTCGAGTCCGAGTGGCGTCACGCGGCGGCGGAATTCGCCACCATCAGGGCGCCGTGATGAGCTGTTGTCGGAGCTCGCGCGAGCGGTCAGTCAGCTACGCGCGAGAGGAAGCGCCTGGAGGGCCGTTCGAGAAGGGAAGGAGGAAGTGTGGCGAAACCAGAGAAGGCGACGCGTAGCTGAAAACTGCCCTCGGGCTTTCCACCTGAAGCGAAGCCAGCTGAGTCGTGGCAGCCGGGGGTCCGACCGGGGTCTTTCCTGCGCTGCAATCGCCGAGACAGCTGCACTGCTTTGACGGGCCGTCTGTGCCCTGGTCATGATGAGAATGACCAGCCATCGCATGTAGGGAGGCGGCTCCGCCATGTGCAGCATGCGACGACGCGACAGGCGCGCCAGCACCGTGGATCGGGACATCGATGGCGAGTCCGCCGTGCATGACGCACGTATGTAGCTGCATCGGCGCCGCCAGACATATGGCGAGCCAGATGGAGAGGATGCCCGCGAGACCGCGGAAGAATCGATTGCGACGCACGCGTCGAATATAAAGACCGGACGAGCTCAGGATAGAGCGGTCGGAGTAGCGCGAGCGATGCGACCGAGGGCGGCGACAAGCGTCAACTCGGTTTCGGGCACCCACTCGACGAGCCAACGCACGGTTTTCTGAAACCATTCCCGGTCGACGCTTCCACGCGCCACGGCTCTCGCGCGCTCGAGCTTGAGCTCTTCCTCAAGCTTTCGGAGGTACGGACCGGCCGCCTCTCCACCGACCGCCAGCATTCCGGCCCTGATGCACTTCCGCGCCTGGGTGATCGCAGCATCGAATGCGGATTCGAGCTCAACAGTAGCCAACGCCCTTCTCCGATATCGAATTGTGGAAACGGCTGTGTAAGTAAGTGACTACTTGCATTTACGGCTGATCAGTTATAGTTTCCGGCCCCATGAACCACAGAGATGCAATCCTCGCCGCTGCCGCCGGAGTCTTCGCGAAGCATGGCTTCCGCGGCTCTACCACTCGTCGCATCGCGGATGCAGCCGGCGTAAACGAGATCACGCTTTTCCGCCAATTCGGATCAAAGCAAGCGCTGATAAACGAAGCAATGCGACACCTGACGCAATCTGCGGTTTTCGCGCTCCTGCCGGATACCCCCGTGGATCCGGAGCGCGAGCTAACGGATTGGAGCGAATCATTTATTCAGCATTTGAGACTTCAGAGCTCGATCATCCGTAAGACGATGGGTGAAATCGAAGAACGACCCGACATGTGCGAATTCGCCACCGATGTGCCAAGACGCGCGTCGAACGATCTCTGTCACTATCTCACCGCCCTCAAGCGGCAGGGAATGGCTACTGAGGAATTCGAGCCAAAGACCGCGGCGGCGATGCTCATGGGATCGATCTTCGCCGACGCCATGGGACGCGATATGATGCCCGACGTCTTCCCGCAGCCCGAGACAATAGCGGCGCACAAGTACACCCAGCTGCTCCTCCAGGCATTGGGTGTCGAAAATGGGTCGCGTAAAGCGACGAGTAAGCAGACCAAACGATCGAAACAACTTTCAGCCTGAACAGTGTCTTCTAAAAAAGCCCAACGCCGCGCCCACAGGCTCGGCAGATTCCTATCCCTTATAGCCGCAAGTCTATTGATTCCGGCGATCGCCCTGGCGCAGGGGACTCCCACCCTGCCAACGGTTCATACGACCGGGACACCACGCGCGCTCTCGCTCGACGAAGCCGTACGCATCGCTGAATCGCAGAGCGAGGCGGTCCGCATCGCACGCGCCGGAGTCCAGCGAGCCGAAGGCCAGCAATACCAGGCGCGCAGCCAGAGGCTGCCGCAGCTAACTGGATCCGCCGCTTACACTCGCACCCTGGCGTCGCAGTTCTCTGTTGCGGGTGGCTCAACGGTGGTCGATACGACCAAGCCGGCGCCGCCCCCCGGTCCGTGCGATCAATATCTCCTCGACGCCTCGGCCACCACGGCCGATCGGCTGGCAGGACTCGAAAACGCAAATCGCTGCGCCCTCGGCGGGAATCCCTTCGCCTCGTTCGGCGACCTCGGCTTCGGAGCAAAGAATCAGTACAACCTGGGCCTCGCCTTCTCACAGAGCCTGTTCGCCGGTGGGCGCATTTCCGCGCAGAACGCTGTGGCAAACGCAGGGCGTCGCTCGGCCGACATCGAGCTGACCGCGCAACGCGCGCAGCTTCGCCTCGACGTTACGCAGGCATATTTCGATGCGGCGCTCGCCGACAGGCTGGTCGCGCTGGCGGAGTCGTCCGCCGTTCAGACCGACAACGTGCTGAAGCAGACGCGGCTGGCCCGCACCGTTGGCAACGTTTCGGAGTTCGACTTGCTGCGCGCCCAGGTCACGAGCGCGAATCAGCGACCGATCGTGATCCAGCGCCAGAGCGATCGGGAAGTCGCGTACCTGAGGCTGAAGCAGCTTCTGAATATTCCGCTCGAGGCTCCAGTGAGTCTCACGACTGTTGTCGATGATTCCGCAGCGACCAATGCCGCTCTCGTGAACATTGGCGTCACCAGCGACACGGCGGCAATCGACCGGGCAACGGTCAGGCAGGCGGCCGAGGCGATCGATGCACAGCGGGGACTTCTAAGAGTCGCGCAAGCCCAAAGATTTCCCACGCTCTCCCTGACGTCGGCGTATGGCAAGGTCGCGTTCCCGCAGACCGGGCTCCCGCAGTCGGGAAGTTTCCGGACCAACTGGACGATCGGCGTCGCATCGTCGGTTCCGCTTTTCACCGGTGGCCGCATCAAGGGCGATCAACTAGTGGCGGAAGCCAACGTACGTGAGGCGCAGGCCCGATACGATCAGGTCCGCGAATTCGCCGCGCTCGACTCCCGGGTAACGATCAACAATCTTCTCCAGGCTCGCGCGGCGTGGGAGGCGAGTCAGGGCACAGCCGAGCAGGCAGCGCGTGCCTACGCGATCGCGGAAGTTCGTTATAAGAATGGTATCTCGACGCAGATCGAATTGAACGACTCCAGAATTCTGCTCGAGCAGGCGGTCACGAATCGCGCGTTGTCAGCGAGGAATCTGCAGGTCGCGCGCGTGAAGCTGGCGCTACTGCCCGATCTTCCCTTGCAGAGCACCGGAACGACTCAGGCTCAGAGCCAGTCGGCAGCAACGCAACAAACGCAGTCGCAGCAGAGCACTCAGTCTACACAAGCCGTGCAGACGCAGCAAACGACCGGCATTCCACCACAGTAAGAACTCAGAAGAGAGTCATATATGAAGCTAGATCGGAGTATTTCGAGAAAGAGCGCGGCAGTTCTGCTTGGTCTTTCTGCCCTGACCGCCTTCAACGCGTGCAGCAAAGGCGATAATGCCTCCGCGGCGGAAACGGCAAAAGCGGAAACCATGGTAGTGGGGCCGGAGAACATCACCGTTGCCGCTAATGGATCCATCATGACCGGGCCTTCCATCTCCGGAACCCTCGAGCCTGACCGTGAAGCCGTTCTTCGCGCACAAGTCTCGGGCAGCGTTCTCCAGACATACGCGGATCAAGGTCAGGCAGTGAATGCCGGCACCGTGCTCGCGCGCATCGATGCGTCGGGAATCCAGGACGCTTACACCTCGGCGCGCGCCGGGCTCGTCTCCGCGCGCAACGCGGCTGATGTCGCGGCGAAAGATCTCGCTCGAAATGAGAAGCTCCTGGCCGCGGGCGCGATTGCCGAACGGGATATAGACCAGTCGCGTCGGGCATCGATCGCCGCGCAAGCGGCTCTCGAAGATGCGAACTCCAGACTGGCGACCGCCGAAAAGGCGTACCGCAGCACTACCGTCACGGCGCCTTTTAGCGGAGTCGTAAGCGAGCGTCCCGTTTCGGCGGGCGATGTCGTCCAGCCCGGGACGGCTCTGTTCACCGTCGTCGATCCATCGAGCATGAGGCTCGAAGCATCGGTACCGGCTGAGCAGCTCGCATCGATCCGTATCGGGGTCACCGTCGATTTTACCGTCAGCGGCTATCCAGGTCGCCAATTCGTGGGTCGTATCACCCGCATCAATCCAACCGCGGATCCGACGACCCGCCAGGTGCGCATCTACGTCTCGATTCCTAACGAAGGTCGCGCGCTCGTCGGTGGACTGTTCGCGAACGGGCGGATGTCCACCGCAACAAAGATGGGGCTGGTCGTTCCGCAGTCCGCGGTCGATGTGCGGGGATCGATTCCATCTGTAATGCGGGTGAAGCAGGGAAAGGCGGAAAAGGTTCAGGTACAGATCGGCCTGACTGACAAGACTTCGGAGACGATCGAGGTGTTGTCGGGCCTGCAACCGGGCGACACTCTTCTTCTTGGCGCGGCCCTGGGAATAACTCCGGGAACCCTCGTTCGGATCTCGGCACCGACGGGAAGTCCGGCAGCGAATAGCGGTCGGGGGAACTGATTTTATGATCATTTCAGATTTTGCGATCAAGCGTCCGATGATCACCGTCGTCACGATGGTGGCGCTGGTCGTATTCGGATTGTTCGCGCTCTGGCGCCTGCAGACCGACGAGTTCCCTGACATTCAGCAGCCGGTCGTGCTCACGTTCATTCCTTATCCGGGCGCATCGCCGGAAGGCGTTGAGCGCGAGATCCTGAAGCCGGTCGAGGACGCGATCAAGGGAATCTCCGGCGTCGACAAGATCTACGGCACCGCCGGCGACGGATACGCTCAGATCATCACGCTATTTCTGTTCGAGAAGGATCCTCAGGTGGGCACGCAGGACATTCGTGATGCCATCTCCGGAATCCGCGCCGACCTTCCGGTCGAGATGAAAGAGCCGGTGCTACAACGATTCGACCCTTCGGACCAGCCGATCGTGTCGATGACGATCGCTTCGCCGATGTTGACTCCGGCACAGCTCACACGACTCGCGGATCCTGACATAACGAGCAAGCTGAGAGGAATTCCTGGCATCGCCCAGGTGCAGCTGGTGGGTGGTGTGAAGCGCGAAATGACGATCCAGCTGCGGCCCCAGTCGCTTCAGGCGGCCGGCATCAGTGTCGGTCAGGTCGTACAGGCGCTGGAGGCGCAGAACCTTGCCGCGCCAGTTGGGCGTCTCAACGGAAACATGGACGAGCGTACGATTCGTCTGCAGGGGCGTCTGGAGGGGCCGCAGGATTTTATGAACCTGGTAGTCGCCGAGCGAAACGGTCAGATCGTGCGATTGGGTCAGGTCGCCGATGCGATTGACGGCACGCAGGAACAGCGCTCGCTCGCACTCTACAACGGCGCCGAGGCAGTCGGCATCAACATCGTAAAAGCGAAAGGCTATAGCACGACCGATGTGAGCGCGAACGTTCGCAAAAAGGTGGCGGAGATCCAGAAGACCCTCCCACCTGGTGTGAAGATCGACGTCGTCAAGGATTCCGGTGTTCGCGTCCAGGATTCTGTCCGCAACGTGGAAGAAGCGCTTCTCATTGGAGCGCTGCTGACGGTGCTCGTAGTGTTCGTATTCCTGAACTCGTGGAGATCTACCGTCATCACCGGATTGGCACTGCCGGTCTCGGTGCTGGCGTCTTTTATCGCCGTATGGGCTTTCGGATTCACGCTCAATACGATGTCGCTGCTCGGACTCTCGCTCGCGATCGGTATTCTGATCGACGACGCGATCGTAGTACGCGAGAACATCGTCCGACATATCGAGATGGGAAAGGATCACATGACCGCGTCGCACGAGGGCACCGACGAGATCGGTCTCGCCGTCGCGGCGACAACGTTCTCCATCGTGGCCGTGTTCGTACCGGTTGGCTTCATGTACGGCGTTGCCGGCCAGTGGTTCAAGCCGTTCGCTCTTACGATCGCGTCTTCAGTGCTCGTGTCGTTGTTCGTGTCCTTTTCGCTCGACCCAATGCTTTCGGCCTACTGGGCTGATCCGCAGGTCGAGGCCGGAGAGCGCCGCAACCCAATCGCGCATGCGCTGGAGAAATTCAACAAATGGTTCAACCGGATGGCGATCCGCTACAAAGGACTGATTGCGTGGGCGCTCGATCACAGGGTCGCAGTGGTGCTTCTCGCCCTGGCGTCCTTCGTCATCGCTATCGCACTTCCTGCCGTCGGGCTCGTGGGTGCGAGCTTCTTCGGGACCGAGGATCAGTCGGAGGTCAACATCGCTATCGAGACTCCGCCGGGGTCGAATCTCGCGTACACGAGGATCAAGGCTGAAGAGGCGGCTCGGATGGCACGCACGCACAAGGAAGTCCGCTTCACCTTTACGACGCTCGGCGGAAACACGGGCGACGTGAACGTCGGGAACATCTACGTGCGACTTGTACCCAAAGCTGATCGCAGCATCGGTGCTGAGGATTTCGGCCGCCAGCTACGCCAGGAAGTCGGGCACATCGGTGGCGCGACGATGTCCGTGTTCACGAATGACTTTCAGGGGGCGCAGAAGCAGATTCAGATCGAAATGCGCGGTGGCAGTTCGCAGCAACTGGCGACGACCGCTGAAGCAATCGCCGAGCAGGTGAAACAGGTAAAGGGCGCGGT
>DATHGO010000027.1:0-4410 GCA_035317585.1 Gemmatimonadaceae bacterium
GCGTGTGGATAACTCACTTGACAGGGGTTGTACTTTTTTTGACTCCCGCTCGTCTTTGCCTATGGTACTAATCGACTAACGGTCGTATACTTGCCCCAGATTTTTTTCCACAATCCTGCAGTGCCGGAGTTTCCAACCCGATGATATTCGAATTCGAGGAAAGCCAGTCACAAGCTGCCCGCATGAAGGTCGTGGGCGTCGGTGGCGGGGGCGGAAACGCCGTCAATCGCATGATCGAGGAGCACCTCGAAGGGGTGGAATTCATCTCGGTCAACACCGATGCCCAGGCGCTCCTCAATTCCAAGTCAGACGTAAAAATCCAGATAGGTAAGAAGCTAACTCGCGGCTTGGGCGCTGGAGCGCGGCCGGAGATCGGGAAGCAGGCCATCGATGAGAGCAGGGAAGAGGTCGCGCGCGCGATGCACAACGCCGACCTCGTCTTCGTGACCTGTGGCATGGGCGGCGGGACTGGAACGGGTGCCGCACCCGTCCTGTGCGAGCTTGCTCGCGCAGCTGGTGCCCTGACAGTCGGAATTGTCACCAAGCCATTCCTGTTCGAAGGCCGCAAGCGCATGCGCCAGGCCGAGCTCGGCATCGCCGAGATGCGGAAGCACGTCGACACGATGATCGTGGTGCCGAACGAGCGACTCCTTGCCGTAGTCGGCAAAGGAATACCCTTCCAGGACGCGCTCAAGAAGGCTGACGAAGTCCTGCTCCACGCCACTCAGGGAATCAGCTCACTCATCAGCGTAACGGGGCTCGTGAACGTCGATTTCGCCGACGTACGCACGGTCATGCAGGAAGGCGGCTCGGCGCTGATGGGAACCGGCATCGGCCGCGGTGAGAATCGCGCCATCGAAGCCGCCCAGCAGGCGATCGCCAGCCCGCTCCTCGACAACGTGTCGGTATCCGGAGCCACCGGCGTCCTTGTCAACATCACCGGTGGCGCCGACCTGACGCTCGGTGAAGTCCATCAGATCAACGAAATCATCCACGACGCCGTAGGCGAGGATGCCGAAATCATCTTCGGCGCCGTGCACGAGCCCGCGATGCAGGGCGAAATTCGCGTTACCGTCATCGCCACCGGCTTCGACCGCCCTCAGTCGGCGGCGAGCCAGCCAAGCGTGATCGCAACCCCGTCTCCGATGCTGAGGGGCTCGCCGGTCATTCCACTCCGTCCGCTGCGCGGAAATGGGATGACGAGAAACACCCTGAATGAGATGCCAAAACGGACTACTCCGACGAGCAATCCGGCAGTGACTCCGGAGAAGGATCGGTCGTCTCCTGAGCAGGATCTCAGTGACATGGAAATTCCGACATTTATACGAAGGCAGATGGATTGAGCCGGGTCAGCGTAAGGCCAGCGAGTTATGCGGTTGTGGCGATCATGGCAATGGTCGCCATTTGGCTCACACCCTCCCTGGAAAAGAAGCAGATCTTTCCGATGGAGCCGGTCGTTGTCACTCGACCGGGTCTGGAGCCAGCGGACTTCCTGCTTCAGCCTCTCGTCGTCGAAGCCACCAACACTGAGCTGGTCGATACCCTCTCGATCTCTGGTGTCATTCACTCCAGTCTCTATAACGCGCTAAACGAGAGTGGCGTCGGTGTTCTTCCGCCCTCGGCCCGTCATCAGCTCGCCTGGTCGCTGGCCGATATTTTCGAATACAAAGTCGACATGAGCCGCGACCTCAGGCAGGGTGACAAATTCCACCTGCTGGTAGAGCGCCTTCAGAAGCCCAACGGCGCGATCATCGTCAACAAGGTTCTCGGTGCGCGTCTCGCGCTCTCGAGCGTGACCAATCCACTCGAGGCCATTCACTTCGACACTCCGGGATCCAGCACCGGGCAGTATTACGACGCCAGCGGCATGTCGCTGCGCGCCGCATTTCTTCGCGCACCCGTCGCGTTCCGGCGCATCAGCAGCATTTTCGGCGCGCGCAAGCATCCGATCTTCGGCCAGTGGCGCAACCACACCGGAACGGATTACGCGGCGCCGATGGGCACGCCCGTCCGCGCAATCGGCGATGGCGTTGTGATCTTTGCCGGCGCGAAGGGTGGCTATGGCAACATGATCGACATCCGGCACCGGAACGGGATGGTCAGTCGCTACGGTCACATGCGGAATTTCGCCACCGGAATGCGCCCCGGCACTCGCGTCGCAATGGGCTCGACGATCGGCTTCGTTGGAATGACGGGATGGGCGACTGGCCCACACCTGCATTTCGAGATTCGCGTCGACGGCGTCGCGCACGATCCGAGACTCGCGCTCCAGAGCAGGGGTGGCGAGCCGATCCCGGCCGACGAACGTCGTCTCTTTCAGAAAATGCGAAATCAGACGCTGGCAAGTCTGAACCAGGCGCATTTGGCGAGCATCTCCGAGTAACGACGCCAGAAGCTCGCAGGCCTTATCTTCAACCCGGACATCGCTGTCCGGGTTTTTTTTCGCTCTCAATCAGATCACTACCACATGCCAGGCAGGATACTCCGGCGCGAGGGGGATGTACCCACCCGATCGCTGTGGACCAGGATAAAGGACGTCGCGCTCACCGACGTGACGGTAATCGCGCGCGGCGGCGCGATTCAGGGCTCACTGGAAGGTCTCGAACAGATTCTCCTCGAGGCTGACTTCGGCGTTCCCACCACGATGCGCCTGGTCGCGGAAATCGAGGGGCAGGCGCGCCGTGGGTTCATCAAGACGCAGGAGCAGTTCCTCCAGGCACTGGAGAAGGCGATCGAAAACTCTCTTCGCTCGGGGAACAGCGATCCCAGATTCGTTCGAACTGACTCCGGACCCACGGTCGTGCTCGTCGTGGGGGTGAATGGCGCCGGAAAGACGACGTTCATCGGGAAATTCTCCGAGTTTCTGAAGGCGAATAAGATGTCGGTCCTCATCGGCGCCGCCGACACTTTTCGCGCGGGGGCAATCGACCAGCTGCGAACGTGGTCCGAGCGCACGGGCGCTGATTTCGTCGGAGGCAAAGCCGGCACTGATCCCGCCGCTGTGGCGTTCGACGCCGTCGATGCCGGCGTCAGTCGAGGCAAGGATGTCGTCATCGTAGACACCGCCGGCCGCCTTCATACGAGCGGATCGCTCATGGACGAGATGAAGAAAATCGATCGAGTGATCGGCAAAAGACTACCAGGAGCGCCGCACGAGACCCTGCTGGTGCTCGATGGGACGATCGGGCAGAACGCCGTCGCGCAGGCAAAGACTTTCGCCGAGGCGATTCCCATCACTGGCCTCGTTGTCACCAAGATCGACGGGACGGCGAGGGGAGGAATCGTGCTTGCGGTTCACGACGCCTTGAATGTGCCCGTGAAATTCATCGGGACCGGAGAGAAAGCGACGGATCTCGAGGCTTTCGATCCGAAGGCATTCGCGCACGAGGTTCTCGAGGGCTAGCGACCACGCTTCGTTTATTTCGGCCCTCCGAGGTCGAGGACGCGTAAATGGGAGCCACTACGGAAGGCCGAAGCTCGAAGGTCTATCTCGACATGCCCGTCAACTACCTGAAGGGCGTCGGACCCGCGCGCGCGGAATCCCTGAGAAGACTCGGAATCGTCACGGCGCGCGATCTCCTATTTCACATTCCTCACCGCTACGAGGACGCGAGCACGATCAGTCCCATCGCTTCCCTGGAGACCGGCATGGATGGAACGATCATCGGGAAGGTGATCTCCAAGGGCATCATTCCCACCCGCCGCGGCCTGAGGATATTCCAGGCCGTGTTGAAGGACGACAGCGGCATGATCGAGGTGTCATGGCCCGGACAACCCTTCCTCGATCGAAGCATCGAGAAGGGCGACATCATGCTTCTCACCGGATCCGTGCGCTTTTATCACGGCCGCCAGCTCCAGCCGCGTGAGTACGTCCAGCTCGGCAAGGACGACGACGACGTCAAGGCCGGGAAAGTGCTGGCGGTCTACCCGGCCACCGAGGGGCTCTCATTCAAGGTCATTCGCGGAATCCTTGAAGCCCACCTCGACACCCTGCTCCCGTTAGTCAACGAGTATTTGCCAGAGGATGTGCTGCGAGCCGCGGGACTTCCGAGCCTTCGGGAAGCGATGCGAATGGTGCACCGGCCAACGACGATTGCCGAAGGGACACGAGGCAGAGCGCGGCTCGCATTCGAGGAATTGCTTTTCGTCCACATCCTGCACCGGCGTGCCAACGCGTTGAAGAGGCAGCGGCGCAGCGGGATAGCGTTTCAAAACCGACGTCAGCTCACGAGTGCTTTAAAAAAAGTACTGCCATTCACGCTGACAAATGCGCAGACCGTGGCCGTGCGCGAGATCGTCGCCGACATGGCGAGCGACCGGAAGATGCATCGCCTGCTGCAGGGCGACGTCGGCAGCGGGAAAACCATCGTCGCCTTGTTCGCGGCGCTGCTGGCGATGGAGAACGGATAT
>DATHGO010000028.1:0-5997 GCA_035317585.1 Gemmatimonadaceae bacterium
GATTACCTCCGGGCGAGTGCTGTGGTTTTCCAGACTGACGAGGGCAGGCCCATCGAACTCCGAGTCACCCAGTACGCGCCCCGTTGAATCGATGAGGGTGACGCGGTGGCCGGTCGCTACGCCAGCCTCATCCGCCAGGGCGTCGGGGTCAACTCCCGGCCTCCATTCCGTTGCGACGAGTCTCGCCTCGCCCGCGAGGTCATGGGTCGCCTGGTCGGTAATGCTGGCATGAATTTGGTTGTCGATGATCGCAACGACGGAGACCACCATGACCGCGACGATCGCGAGCGACTGGAGAAGCAGTCGATGCGCGAGCTTCACGATCGTTCGCTGAGGTTGCGAATGCGGTAGCCGAAACCGCGAACGGTTTCGATGAGGTCTCCGGCGTCGCCCAGCTTGGCGCGGAGACGCTGCACGTGCATGTCGACGGTTCGGGTCTGGATGTCTGGTGCCGCCTCCCAGACGATCTCGAGCAACAGGTTGCGCGGTTGCACACGCCCTTTTCGCTCGGCCAAAAGCGACAAGAGCTTGAATTCCGTCGGTGTCAGGTCGATCTCGCGACCGTCCACGGTTACGCGGTGAGCGGTGCTGTCGATGCGAAGCGGCCCAATCTGCCGGACGTCTTCGGACCCATCGTGCCCTGCCTTCACGCGCCGCAGAATCGCGCCGACGCGCAGCACCAATTCCTGCGGGCTGAACGGCTTCGTGAGGTAATCATCCGCGCCGAGGGTGAGCCCCTTGATGCGGTCGCCCTCTTCACGTCGCGCGGTAAGCATCAGCACCGCGATGCGCGCGGTGGAAGCGTCGGCGCGCAACTCTTCCATCACCTCCAACCCGGAGAGCCCGGGAAGCATCAGGTCGAGCACGATGATGGCCGGCTTGTCGCGGCGTGCGACAGCGAGCCCCTCGGGACCGCTCGTTGCTGTGGAAACCGCGTAGCCGGATTTGGCGAGGTGGTAAGCCACCAATGCCACGATGTCGGGCTCGTCATCCACCACTAGCACGCGCTCAGCTACGGCGGTCGTTTCTGTCACGTCCTCAAGTTGACCGAACTTGCCAGCCCGAGCAACTCGCTGTCTGGCAGAACATGTGTCCTTCGCGAACATGTGACCATGTCGTTACACTCCCTCGCCAAAGTTGCTGCCGCTAGCTTTGCAGTTCACCCAGTTCCAATGGTCATTTCCAAGAAATGAGAGTCCAGCCCTTTTGGATCGTCGCGCTTCTTTCGCTCGCTTGTGCGCCCTCACAGCTCCCGCGTCCAACTGAGCCGGTAGATCTTGTGGTCGCCACCACCACGGACGTCCACGGGCGGCTTCGCGCGTGGGACTACTACGCGAACAAGGCCGAGACAGTGCGTGGCCTCACGCGGGCGGCAACGATTGTGGATTCGGTTCGGGCCGCGAATCCAGGACGTGTCATCCTGCTCGACGCAGGCGACCTGCTGCAGGGGAATCCTTTTGCCTATGTCGGGGCGAGGGTCTCCCGCGACCGTACCAATCCGATCATCGCCGCGATGAATGCAATGCAGTACGACGCGGCGGCGATCGGCAATCACGAGTACAACTACGGCGTCCCGTATCTGGATAGCGCGATCCGACAGGCGAAGTTTCCATTTCTGTCGGCGAATACGTATCGCGTTGATCCAGAGGGCGTTCACGCCTACAGGCCGTGGGTGATCATCGACCGCGCGGGTCTCAGGGTCGGGATCGTCGGCGCGACGACGCCTGGCGTCATGATCTGGGACGCCGAGAACATTCGGGGCAGACTACGGTTCGGCGACATCGTTCCCGCGGTACGGCAGGCAGTTCAGGAGGTTCGCGCGGCGGGCGCGGACATAGTTCTCGTGATGGTTCATTCCGGATTCAACGAGCCGTCGAGCTACGATACCGTCGCCACGGCGGTGCCGAGCGAGAACGTTGCGGCAAGAATTGCGGCGGAAGTGCCGGGAATCGATCTCGTCCTGTACGGTCACTCCCACAAAGAAATGCGAGGGACGACGATCGGTCAGACGCTCCTCGTCCAGCCGAAGAACTGGGCGACGAGCGTGGATGTCGCGCACCTGGTGGTCTCACGATCAGCCGGCATTTACGTAAACGCACTCATCCCTAACCGCTACACCGTCAGCGAACGGCGAAGCGAACTGATTCAGGCGGCCGGACATGCCGAGAACGCTGCTGTCTTGGCCGCGACTGACGCGGTGCATCGGGAGACAGTCGCCTACGTCACGACGCCGATCGGCACCACGCCGGAGCGCTGGAGCACTGACTCCGCGCGCGTTAAGGACACGCCGCTGATTGACTTTATCCTCGAGACCGAGCGGAAGGCCGCCGGTTCCGATCTCGCCTCGACGGCGGCCTTCTCGACCGATCTGGTGATGGGGCCCGGTCCGATCACGATTGCGCAGGTCGCTCAGCTCTATCCGTACGACAACACACTGCGAGCGGTCCGGATCACCGGCAAGCAATTGCGCGACTACCTGGAGTTCAGCAGCAGATACTATCGGACGCCGGCCTCCGCAACGGGTGCCCTCGAGACCGATCCACAGATCCCAGGTTACAACTTTGACGTCGTCTCCGGCGTCGATTACGTGATCGACGTGTCGCGACCGATTGGGTCGCGGATCACGCGCCTCGACTACAAGGGCGCCCCGGTGCGTGACAGCGACAGCTTTACGCTGGCGCTCAACAACTATCGGCAAACCGGCGGTGGTGGCTACGCAATGCTGAGCGGCGCGCCGGTGGTTTACGACAAGCAGCAGGAGATCAGGCAACTGCTGATCGATGAAGTGAAGCAGCGGGGAGTGTTGAGACAGGCGGATTACTTCACATCGAACTGGAAAATCCTGCGTGGCGTCCAGGCGACGGTGTCTCCGACAGCGGCCGCCACGCAGCCGCCATTTCCGGCTGGCACCCGTTTCCTCCGGATCATCGCCACCAATGACTTTCACGGCGCGCTGGAGCCGAGGCCGGACGCCGCCGGCGTGCGGCGCGGCGGTGCTGCCTATGTAGCGGCCGCGATCGAGCGGGCTCGGGCTGAGTGCGCCCCAAATTGCGAGACGCTGCTGCTCGATGGAGGCGACCTGTTCCAGGGCACTCCCGCCTCCAACCTCTCTTATGGTAGGCCGGTAGTCGACTACTACAATAGAATGGGCTACGCCGCCGCTGCGCTCGGCAATCATGAGTTCGATTGGGGGATCGATACCCTTCGCGCCCGAATGCGGCAGGCCAAATTCGGAATATTCGGCGCGAACGTCCGCTACACCGACGGTCGCGATGTGAGTTGGATCAGAAATGACACTATCGTCACCCGTGGACGCACGAAGATCGGAATCATCGGCGTCTCGACGGTGGCCACTCCGACCACCACCCGCGCTGCCAACGTGGTTGGTCTTCGCTTCGACGATCCCGCGCCAATCGTCGACAGCATCGGACGCGCGCTCCGGAAGCGCGGCGCGAGCTTCGTAGTGGTCATCGCGCACGCCGGCGCGTTCTGCGACCGGCCACCCGCCAACACCTGCAGCGGCGAGATCATCGACCTGGCCCGCAAGGTCACAACGAAGCTGGACGCCATCGTCAGCGGCCACACGCACAGCCTGGTCAATACCGAGGTGAATGGAATCCCCATCGTGCAGGCCCGCTCCAGCGGCAGGGCGATCGACGTGCTCGATTTGCCGCTCGGCGCTCCCGCACTGGCTGCAAGACACGAGGTGCGCGAGCTAGCATCCGACACGATTAGGCCACTCGCCTCGATCGATTCGATTGTCCAAAGAGCCGTTGCCCGCGTCGCGCCGCTGGTCAATCGTCATGTTGCCACAATCCCGGTCACGCTCACGCGTCAGGGGCCACAGTATCCGCTGGGAAATCTCATCGCCGACGCGCAGCGCTGGGCCGCCAAAGGCGATGTCGCCATCATGAACAACGGGGGAATCAGAACCGAGCTCCGAGCGGGTGACGCAACTTACGGATCATTGTTCGAGATTCAGCCCTTTGGAAATACGCTCTACTCGCTTACGATGACAGGCGACCAGCTTAGAGGCTTGCTCGAGGCAATGCTTGGCAAATCGTCGGTGGACGATCACGTCAGCGGCCTTTCCATCAGGTACGACCCGTCGAAGCCAAAAGGATCGCGCATCGTGTCGGTGACGATGTCGGATGGGACTCCTCTGGCGGAGAGCCGTACCTACAACGTGATTGTGAATGATTTTTTCGCCACGGGGGGAGAAGGCTACAACGCGGGTGGCCGCGCCACGGCCTCGAGGCCAACTAACGTTGTCGATCTCGACGCGCTCATCGACTACCTCAAGTCGCTGCCCTCGCCGATTGTGGCTCCCACCGAGGTTCGCATCGCCCCGGTGACGCAGTGAGCGACACGGTGCGCGTTTACATCAACGCCCGTCCGGTGGACGTGGATGCTTCGGCCACGGCCCTCCAGGCGGTCGAGGTGTGGGACGAAACGCAGGCGGCCGCGGTTCGAAGCGGTGAGCGGATGATCACCGACAGCCGTGGAATCATCACCGCCAACAACACCCCCGTGCATAACGGCGCAATCTTTCGCATCGTTCGCGCGCGACAAGCGGACAGCGACGAATCGGACCTCAACCCACTGTAATGCCCCTCTCGATCTTCTCGAGCAAGCTCCGCCAGCTCCCGAAAGCGGACCTTCACTGCCATCTCGACGGCTCTGTGCGGCCTTCGACGCTGCTCGAGTTGGGGCGCGAGGCGCGCGTCCAGATGCCGAAGCACACGCCAGAGGAGCTCGCCGAGTTCATGAGAGTGGATGACGCTCTCACTCTCGAGGATTACCTGCGTCGGTTCGACGTGACCGTCTCGGTGATGCAGACCGAGGAGGCACTCGAGCGGATCGCCTACGAGCTCGCGGAAGACGCCGCCGAAGATGGCGTCCGCTACATCGAGGTGAGGAACGCGCCGATTCTGAACGTCGTGCACGGACTGACTGTCGTGCAGGCGATCGAAGCTCCCCTCCGCGGACTCCGGCGGGCCGAGAAGGATTTCGGAATCATTGGACGGTTCATTGTCTGTGCCCTTCGCCACTTCACCCCGGAAGACTCGCTCGAGATGGCGAAGCTGGCGGTCGAGTTCAAAAACGAAGGTGTAGTAGCGTTCGACCTGGCGGGGGGAGAGAAGGGTAACCCCGCCGCGCGTCACGTAGCTGCGTTCAGATACGCGCGGGAGCACGACCTCGCCGTGACCGTTCACGCCGGTGAGGGGGACGGCGCCGCATCAGTGCGAGAGGCGGTGCACGTCTGCGGCGCCAATCGAATTGGCCACGGCACCAGACTGATCGAGGACGCGGAGCTCACCCAATACGTGAACGACCGGCGGATAGCTCTCGAAGTCTGCCTAACAAGTAACGTACAGACGAGAGTGGCCGATTCGTACGAGGCGCACCCCCTGCGCGAGTATTTCGATCGCGGCCTTAACGTGACCCTCAACACCGACAACCGGCTGATGAGCGGTACGACGCTCACCGATGAATACGTTCACGCCGCAGAGCACCTTGGCTTCACCGTGGACGAGCTCGCCGGGATTGCGCTCAATGGATTCGAAAGCGCATTTCTTCCGTGGGAGGAACGCCTGATGCTGATCGAGGAAGCGTCGGACAAGATCGAGGAGTTGATCGGGTTCGACGCATGACAGGCGACTACACAGCAGAGGCCGCCGGCAAGGCGGCGAAAGCGATACGCAAGCGCGCTCCGTCGCAACAGCCGGCATTCGGCATCATACTCGGCTCCGGATTGGGCGGCCTCTCCAAATCAATCGGGAATGCAGTGCGCATTCCATTCGGCGAGATTCCGGGGTTCCCCGAGGCAACCGTCGCTGGACACGAGGGCGCCGTGATCGTCGGATCCCTCAGCGGAAGGGAGATCGTAGCGCTAAGCGGACGGTTCCACATGTACGAGGGGCATCCCGCCGCGCTCGCAGCGTTTCCTGTACGGGTGTTCCACGCTCTTGGTGCGCGCGACCTGTTCGTATCCAA
>DATHGO010000029.1:0-10690 GCA_035317585.1 Gemmatimonadaceae bacterium
CTCTGATCTCGTCGCGAATGGAGATCATCGCGTCGCAGAATCTGTCGAGCTCCTCCTTCGTCTCGCTCTCCGTCGGCTCGATCATCAGCGTTCCGGGCACAGGGAACGAGACCGTGGGTGCGTGGAATCCGTAGTCCATCAACCGCTTCGCAATGTCCTCGACGTCAATGCCGCTCGTCGCCTTCACCACCCGCGTGTCGACAATGCACTCGTGGGCGACCGTTCCGTGCGCACCCTTGTACAACACCGGAAAGTGCGGCTCGAGACGCTTTGCGATGTAGTTCGCGTTGAGGATCGCGATCTTCGTCGCGTACTCCAGTCCGTCTCCGCCCATCAGTTTGATGTACGCGTGCGAAATCGGCAGAATGCTCGCACTTCCCCACGGTGCCGCGGATACCGCTCCGACCTCGTGCCGCCCGTCGAGTCTCACCACCGGATGCCCCGGCAGAAACGGGACGAGATGCTTCGCCACGCCGATGGGACCCATCCCCGGGCCGCCGCCGCCATGCGGAATGCAGAACGTCTTGTGGAGATTCAGATGGCAGACGTCGGCGCCGATTTCCGCGGGCCGGCACAAGCCAACCATCGCATTCATGTTCGCGCCATCCATGTACACCTGCCCGCCGTACTTGTGGACGATGTTGCAGATCTCCACGATCGATTCCTCGAACACGCCGTGAGTCGAGGGATAAGTGACCATCAGCGCGGCGAGGTGCAGCCCGTGTTCCTCCGCCTTCGATTTCAGGTCGGCGACGTCGATATTCCCACGCTCGTCGGTCTTAACGACTACTACTTGCATGCCGGCCATCACTGCGCTTGCCGGGTTCGTTCCGTGCGCAGATTGAGGAATGAGGCACACGTTGCGGTGCGCCTCGTTGCGCGACGAGTGATACGCGTGGATCACCAGCAGTCCGGCGAACTCTCCCTGGGAGCCGGCGTTCGGCTGGAGTGAGACCGCCGCGAAGCCGGTGATTTCCGCGAGCGCGCTCTCCAGCTCGTCGAACAGCTGGCGGTATCCGTCAGCCTGGTCGAGCGGCGCAAATGGGTGGATTTTCGCGAATCCCGGCCAGGTGATCGGCATCATCTCGGCCGTCGCATTCAGCTTCATCGTGCAGGACCCGAGCGGGATCATCGAGTGGACGAGCGAGAGATCGCGCGACTGGAGCCTGTTCATGTAGCGGAGCATTTCCGTCTCCGCATGGTGCTTGTTGAACACCGGATGCGTGAGAAACGGAGTCGTGCGGTTGAAGCGCTCGTCGTAGCGTGAGTCGGCTCCCAACACGAGGTCCTCGATGCCGAAATCGGGGTCCTTTCCGCCGTTGAATGCCGCCAGAAGGTTGGTGATGTCGTCGCTGCCGACGGTCTCGTCGAGAGCGACCACGATGCTTCTGTCTTCCATGAAGCGCAGGTTTATGCGGCGGGAGCGTGCTTCATCCAGAATCGCCTGGCCATTTCGCTTCCCGAGCGCGACCCGGATCGTATCGAAGTAGTCGTCGTGCACGATCGTGTAGCCGAGCTTCCGCAGTCCTTCCGTGAGCGTCGCCGCGAATCCATGCACCCGCCTCGCAATGCGGGTGAGACCCTGCGGCCCGTGATAGACCGCATACATGCTCGCGACAACCGCCAGCAGCACCTGGGCAGTGCAGACATTGCTCGTTGCTTTCTCGCGGCGGATGTGCTGCTCTCTCGTCTGGAGCGCCATGCGCAGCGCCGGCTTCCCATCCGCATCGCGCGAGACGCCGATGATGCGCCCCGGAATGTGCCGCTTGAACTCGTCCCTGGTGGCGAAAAACGCCGCGTGCGGCCCGCCGTACCCGAGCGGGACTCCGAAGCGCTGGGAGTTTCCGACGACGATGTCCGCCCCCCACTCCCCCGGTGGCGTGAGCAGCACGAGGCTCAGGAGATCGGCCGCCACCGTCAGCAGCGCATCGCCCTTGTGCACCTGGTCGACTGTCTTCGTGTAATCGATGACCGCGCCGTCGGTCGCCGGATACTGCACGAGAGCGCCAAACACATCAGGACCGATCTTGAAATCGGCATAACTCGCGACGCGCACCTCTATCCCGCGCACGCCGGCGCGAGTCTTCACAACGTCGATCGTCTGCGGGTGGCACTCAGATGCAACGAGGAAAACTTCCTTGCCCGGCTTGCCCTTGAGCGCGTAGCTCATGGTCATCGCTTCCGCGGCAGAGGTTCCTTCATCCAGAAGGGATGCATTAGCTATCGGGAGCCCCGCGAGGTCGCTAACCATCGTCTGGAAGGTCAGCAATGCCTCGAGCCGTCCCTGTGCGATCTCTGCCTGGTACGGCGTATAGGCCGTGTACCAACCGGGATTCTCGAGGATGTTTCGCTGAATCACGGGTGGCGTGACACAGTCAGAGTATCCCATCCCGATGAACGAGCGGAAGACCTGATTCCTCGCGGCGAGGGCGCGGAAATACGTCAGGACTTCGAGCTCCGTCAATCCTTTCGGCAGACTCAGGCCCTGCCGGAGGCGGATCTTTCGGGGAACGGTCGCGTCTATCAACGCATCGAGCGATGCGAATCCGAGCGTTTTGATCATCTCGGCCACATCTCGCTCGTCGGGTCCTACATGTCGGGGTACGAAGGATTCAGCGGCAGGAATCGCGGCTTCAACGTGCTTGATTGTGGTGCTCATAGGAGTGACAATTTAACACCCTATGCACCCCCGGCGAAGTTACAGCCACTGGCGTCTTCTCATCGCGGCGCCTCGCTCGGGCGCCGAGAACATGGCGCGGGACACCGCGTTGCAGGCGCGCGCGGCGCGCACTGGCGAAACGGTGTTCAGCATCTATTCCTGGAGCCGGCCGACCCTCTCGTTCGGGCGCAATCAGCCCGCATCGGGTCTTTACGACGTCGGGAAGATTCGTGCTGCCGATATCGACGTCGTGCGAAGGCCTACCGGCGGCCGCGCGATTCTGCATCACCGCGAGGTCACTTACAGCGTCACCGCGCCCGCGAAGGACGCCGCGCCTCTGCGCGAGACTTATTCCCGGATCAACCGCATTCTTCAGACAGGCTTGAGACAGCTCGGCGTTTCGGTCGAGCCGGCTTCGCCATCGCAGCAGCGGGCGGCCGCGCCGAGCGCCCGGCCTTGCTTCGAGACCCCGGGAGAGGGTGAGCTGGTGGCGCATGGAGGCAAGCTGGTCGGCAGTGCCCAATGGCGCGACGATTGTTCGTTGTTGCAGCACGGCTCGATCCTCGTCGATGATGATCAATCGACTCTTCCGGGTTTTGTCGTAGGCGTGGATGCAGTGAGTGAATCGGTTCCGGTACCGGCTACCCTTCACGCATTGCTCGGTCGCTCTCCCGACGCAGCAGAGGTCGCCAGCGCGATGTTCGACGCAGTGCGGCTGCTCGAGGATCCCGACGCGAGCGAGATGGCAGAGGGTGATGTCCGCGACGAAGCACTGGAGCACGTTCCGCACTTTCTTGACGAGGATTGGACATGGCGACGATGAGATACGCGGGCTTCCTTTGCGCGCTCGCGATGTGCGGGTGCGTTGGGACCGAATCGTCGTCCGCAAAGAGCCCGGGAGGAACGCTCGCGATCTCCACCGGCGGCGATCCAGATGTCCTGATCCCGTCGCTCGTCCAGAGCACGACAGCGGCCCAGGTCGTTGACATGATTTACGACCGCCTCGCTGATATCGGTGACTCGATTAACATCCTGAACGACAACGGCTTCACGCCGCGCCTTGCCGATCACTGGACCTGGGCCCCTGATTCGCTCAGCATCGCGTTTCACATCAATCCAAAAGCGAAGTGGCATGACGGCCTTCCCGTCCGCTCGAGCGATGTGCGCTTCACAATCGCCAGCACCAAGGACACTCTGCTCGGATCGCCTGTCACGCCGGTCATAACGAACATCGACTCGGTCAGCACCCCCGATTCAGCTACCGCCGTCTATTGGTTCCACGCCCGATCGCCACAGCAGTTCTACGATGCGGTGTATCAGCTGCCGATAATGCCAGAGCACGTCTGGAAGAACATTCCGCCATCCGGGTGGCGCGCCTCCGATGCAGCGAAGAATCCAGTTGGCTCGGGCCAGTACAGGTTCGTTCGCTGGATTCCGCGTGCCGCAGTCGAGCTCGTCGCCGACACGGCAAACTATCGCGGCGCGCCGAAACTGAGTCGGCTGATCTGGAGCATTGCACCCGATTTCAATGCTGCCGTCACGAGATTTCTCAGCGGCGAGACGGATTTCTTCGAGCAGCTGCGGCCCGAGAACCTGGCCGATGTGGCGAAGAATCCCGCGCTTCGCACCAAACAGTTTCACGGCCTCCAGTATCAATTCGCGCAATTCAACCTGCGCGACCCGGCGAATCACACTCGTCCGCACCCCATCTTCGGCAATCGCGAGCTTCGCCGTGCACTGACGATGGCAACGGATCGCGCGACCATCGTGCGAAGCGTCTACGACTCTCTCGCCTTGCCGGCGCTGGGTCCGACGGTACGCGCCTATCCGACCACCGACCCCAATCTTCCACAGATTCCCTTCGATCTTCCGCGTGCGCGGCAGATCCTCGATTCATTGGGGTGGCGCGTCACTGGCAGCGACAGCATTCGCTCGCGCAATGGCCGCCTGCTGCAGTTCACACTCTCGGTCCCGAGCTCGAGCAAGGTCCGCGTGCGATTGGCCGTGCTCCTCCAGGAGCAGTTCCGGCAAGCCGGCGTCAAGATGGATATCGAGCAGCTCGAGTTCCCGGTTCTCGTCGAGAAAGACAGAAAGCGCGCCTTTGACGCCACAATCGGACAATGGAGCACGCAGCCGAGTCCGGGCGCCGTTCGCGGATCGTGGGGGACGGGCGGATCGCGCGCGGCGAGTGGCAACAACTACGGCTCGTACGAGAATCCCGCATTCGACGCATATGTCGATACGGCGCTGGCGTCCTTCGACCCGGTCAAACGAAAGGCCTACTTTACCAAAGCATACGAGACGATCATCCAGGATGCGCCGGCCATATGGCTTGCCGAGCCGGTTCAGACGGTCGGTTATCATTCGCGTCTGCAGCTGGCAACGCTGAGACCGGACGCGTGGTGGATTCATATCCCCGAGTGGTGGATTCCGTCGGACAAACGGATTCCGCGCGACAACGCGCCTTCCTCGGCAACGCCGCCTCCTCCCGCTCAACCGGCGGGTCAGAAAACCCCGTAGCGGGTGCTCCGCTACCTCGCGCAACGGCTGGGTCAAGCCGCGGTAATCGTCGCCATCGTCGCGGCAATCACCTTCGCGCTGATTCATCTCGCTCCCGGCGACCCGTTCAGCGCTGTGATGGACAATCCGAATGTCAGTGAGACGGTGCGGCAAACGCTGCGCGCGCAGTACGGCCTCGACCGTCCGCTGCCGGAGCAATTCGTCAGGTACGTGAATTTGCTCGCGCACGGTCAGCTGGGATGGTCCTTCTCGAATGACCGGCCAGTACTTGAAGTCCTTGGCAGCGCGCTTCCGAACACACTGCTTCTCATGGGCGTCGCCCTCGTCGGCAGCTTCGCCCTCGGCATCCTCATCGCCCTCATCCAGGTTGCCCGCCGCGGCTCGGTTATCGATCACACGCTGAGTGGGATCTCCCTCTTTTTCTTTTCGATGCCGGATTTCTGGCTCGCAATCCTCACACTGCTCGCCTTCACCTATTGGCTGCCGGTCTTTCCGGTTGGGGGCACGGTCGATGTGATGCACGAGTACATGGGACTCTGGGGAAGATTCGTCGACCGACTGTACCATCTCGCGCTCCCCGCGCTCACTCTGATGTTGCTGGCGTCCGCCGTGGTCGCGCGGTATCAACGCGCCGCTCTTCTCGATGTGCTTCCGGCCGATTACATCCGCACCGCGCGTCTCAAGGGACTCACTGAGCGCGAGATTCTGCGCCGCCACGCGCTCCGCAACGCGCTGCTTCCAATCATCAGTCTGGTTGGTCTCTCGTTCCCCGCTCTTCTCACCGGTGCCTTTTTCGTCGAAAAGATCTTCGCCTGGCAAGGAATGGGCTACGCGGTCATGAGCGCGATCGGCACGCGCGATTATCCACTCGTGGTGGGCGGCGTCATCATTGGCAGCATCATGGTCACGCTTGGAAGCCTTCTCTCCGACTTGCTCTATGCCTGGGCAGATCCAAGACTCCGCAGCCACTAGGGCCGCGCGGCCGCGCGAATCGCCATTCGCGCTCGGCGTGCGCCGGATTCTGCGCCGGCCGTCCTCGCGCGTCGCCTTCTTTGTGCTGGGCGTCATCGTGTTGGTGGGACTGCTCGCGCCGCTCCTCGCTCCGTACAATCCCTCGGCACAACCGGACATTGTGGGGCTCAAGGATCTTCCGCCATCCTTTGCGCATCCGTTCGGCACCGATCCTTACAGCCGGGATGTGCTGAGTCGCGTCATCTACGGCGCCCGCCTTTCACTCATGATCGGAGTCCTGGCAACGATCGTGAGTCTCACCGTCGGCGTCGCATACGGCGCGGTCTCGGGCTACGCGGGCGGATTTTTGGACGCGGTCATGATGCGTGTGCTCGATGCATTTCTCTCCATTCCCCGGCTTTTGCTTCTAATCGGTGCGCTGGTGGCGTGGCCGAGACTGTCGATTGGCGCGCTCGTGGTATTTCTGGGTCTCACCGGTTGGTTCGGGCTTAGCCGCATTGTCAGAGGTCAGGTTCTTGCGTTGAAGCACGCGGAATTCGTGACCGCTGCCCACGCGCTTGGCGCCAGCCGGAGACGGATTCTGTGGAGGCACTTGCTCCCGAATCTCGTCTCCCCGATCGTCGTAGCGTCGACACTCGGCGTCGCGCACGTGATCGTCCTCGAGGCCGGACTTTCGTACCTTGGGATCGGTGTGCCGCCGCCGCTGGCGAGCTGGGGAAACATTATTTATGACGGTGCCGATCAGCCGGCAGCCCTGTGGTGGATGTCACTCTTTCCGGGTCTCTTCATGGTCCTCACTGTGATGACGCTGAACATCCTGGGCGAAGCGCTGCGAGACGCCTACGAGCGCCGCTGACTAGCCGATGACCGCGCCCCTCCTGTCGATCCGCGATCTGCACACCTCGTTCTATACGGAATCGGGCGTCGCGCGCGCCGTCGACGGTGTCTCCTTCGACATCGGCGCCGGAGAGACGCTCGGCATCGTCGGCGAATCTGGTTGCGGAAAATCCGTGACGGCGCTGTCGATACTCCGCCTCATTCAGCCGCCCGGCCGAATCGAGACCGGCAGCGTCATCGAATTCGAGGGGAAGAATCTGGTCACGCTCGGCGATTCGGAAATCCGTGACATCCGGGGCAATCGCATCTCGATGATCTTCCAGGAACCGATGTCGGCGCTCAATCCCGTGTTCATGGTTGGCGACCAGGTTGCTGAAGTGGCCCGTGTGCATGCGGGGATGGGTAGAAGAGATGCCTGGGAGCGCGCCGTGGAAATGCTCGAGCTCACCGGCATGCCCGACGCGGAGGCGCGGGCAAGACAGTACCCGCACCAGCTGTCGGGGGGAATGCGCCAGCGAGTGCTGATCGCGATGGCTCTCATGATGAAGCCCGCCCTCGTCATCGCAGACGAGCCGACTACCGCGCTCGATGTGACGATCCAGGCACAGATCCTCGATCTGCTGCTCGATCTCCAGAAAAAGATCGGGACCTCGATACTCATGATCACCCACGATCTGGGCGTGATCGCCGAGACCGCGTCGAGGGTAATCGTGATGTACGCGGGCGAAGTGGTGGAGCAGGCGGAGGTCGACGAGCTTTTCGCCAAGCCGCACCATCCCTACACCGAGGGATTGATGCACTCGATGCCGCACATCGGGCACGATCAGGAGCGGCTCAATGTCATCCCCGGCACCGTGCCCGCGCCGACGGAATGGCCGACCGGCTGTCGCTTTCGCGAGCGCTGTCCCTATTCGTGGGATCTCTGCGAGAGGGAGCATCCACCGCTCTACCAGATCGGGTCGGGCCACATCTCGCGCTGCCACCTGGCGATCGAGCCCGAGCGGCGGAACAACCCGCATCCGCCTCTCGTCGTCGAAGCGGGAGTCGCCGCCGCATGAACGGGACGGAGCCGCTGGTTTCGGTGAGGAATCTCCGCAAGGAGTTTCCAATCAGGAAAGGCGTTCTGTCGCGGCAGGTCGGCGCGGTGAAAGCGGTGAACGATGTGTCTTTCGACGTCGCGCGCGGCGAGACGCTCGGCGTCGTCGGCGAATCCGGATGTGGCAAGACGACGACTGGTCGCACGATCCTCCGTCTGATCGAGCCAACGTCCGGCGAGATCAGATTCGAGGGGCGAGACGTACGATCGATGGGAACGTCCGAGCTGCGCGCGTTGCGGCGGGAGATGCAGATCATCTTTCAGGATCCCGTTTCGTCGCTCAATCCGCGTATGACCGTCGGCGCAATCATCCGCGAAGGACTCACCATTCACAAGCTCGCCGAAGGTGCCGCAGCGGATGCGCGAGTCAGGCAGCTGCTTCAGGAAGTAGGCCTGCGGCCGGAGTACTCGAATCGCTACCCGCACGAGTTTTCGGGCGGACAGCGTCAGCGCATCGGGATCGCCCGGGCCCTCTCGGTGGAGCCCAAGTTCATCGTCTGCGATGAGCCGGTTTCAGCACTCGATGTCTCCGTGCAGGCACAGGTCATCAACCTGCTCGAGGACCTCCAGCGGGACCACGACCTCACCTACATGTTCATCGCGCACGACCTGTCGGTGGTGGAGCACATCGCCGATCGCGTCGCCGTCATGTATCTGGGGAAGATCGTTGAGCTCGCGACGGCGGAGGATCTTTACCGCGAGCCGCTGATGCCGTACACACAGGCGCTCCTTTCCGCCGTACCCGTCGCCGATCCACACGCCAGGAAAGAGAGAATCATCCTGCAGGGAGATGTCCCCTCTCCGGCGAATCCGCCATCGGGGTGCGTCTTCCACCCGCGGTGCCACCATCCCGCGAAGGACGCGGCGTGCGCCTCGATCGTTCCTCCGCTCGAGGAAAAAACGCCCGGGCACTTCGCCGCCTGCATCAAGCAGCCGCCGACGACCGTCAGCTGGGAGCAACAAAGGGAAGTCGGTGGCGTACATCCACCCGAACGGTATCTTCCGCTCGCCGCAGTCCACGCGTAACGAACCCCTACTCTTCCGACAATGGCCAGAGACTCGAAAGGCGTTTTTCAGCAGCCCTCGGCAGGAGCAGTAACGGCCGACGTTCCGCCTCCGGGATTTGCGGGGGCCAGCAAGCGTACTTTCTTCGGGCACCCCGTAGGACTCTCCACGCTCTTCTTCACCGAGATGTGGGAGCGGTTCTCCTACTACGGCATACGCCCGCTCCTCGTTCTCTTCATGACTGCCGCGCTGACGTCGGGCGGATTCGGAATGGATCGGGCGACGGCGTCATCGATCGTCGGCATTTACGCCGCCAGCGTGTATCTCGCCTCGCTCCCCGGCGGCTGGATTGCCGACAGGTGGCTCGGACTGAGACGCTCGATCTGGTACGGAGGAGTCCTGATCGCGCTGGGACATCTGTCGATCGCTCTCTCGATCGTCTTCGCGCAGTCCGCGTTCTACATCGGCCTGGTTCTCATCGTCCTGGGCACCGGACTCCTCAAGCCGAACATCTCGGCGATCGTCGGTGATCTCTATCCCGAGGGCGGATCGCGGCGCGACGCCGGCTTCTCGATCTTCTACATGGGAATCAACATCGGCGCACTCGTCGCCCCGCTTATCACTGGCATCCTCGGCGAGCGGGTGGGCTGGTCCCTCGGCTTCGGCGCGGCCGGGCTCGGAATGGTGATCGGACTCGTCACCTACCGTCTGCGCGGCCGTAAAACGCTCGGCGACGTCGGCGTCGCGCCCGGTTCGACTGATCCGGCGGAGCATCGCCGCGTCAAGCTCTCGGTGATGATCGGCGTCGCCGTGATTGCGCTGCTGGTCCTGTTGACGATGGCCGGACTGATCCATATCAACGCTGTTTCGCTCGCGCAGAAGATGACGTACGTCATCGTCGGGTCGGCGCTGCTGTATTTCATTTATCTGTTCGTCGCTGGCGGACTGACCAGCGAGGAGAAGAAGCGCGTCGTTGTCATCATCCTGCTTTTCTTCTTCGCCGCGATTTTCTGGTCGGCATTCGAGCAGGCACCGACATCGCTCAATCTTTTCGCGCGTGATTTCACCGATCGAGTCGTGTTCGGCTGGGAGATGCCGACGCTTTGGCTCCAGGCCGCGAACTCCGTATTCGTCATCGCGCTCGCCCCGGTGTTCGCCGCGATCTGGATAGCGCTCGGCAAGCGCGGGAAAGCGCCGTCGAGCATTGCCAAATTCGCGTGGGGGCTGTTTTTCGCCGGCGTTGGTTTCGTAGTGATGGTATTCGCGGCGAACATAGTCATCGCGGGCGGCGGCAATGTCCGCGTCTCATCGTGGTGGCTGGTGTGGAGCTATTTCTTCCAGTCGGTAGGCGAGCTGTCGCTGAGTCCGGTGGGGCTGAGCTCGATGACCAAACTCGCGCCGATCAAGTTCAAGGGCCAGATGATGGGAGTCTGGTTCATGGCGAGCGCGCTCGGCAATCTCGTGGCGGGGATCGTCGGTGGAAGCGTCGATCCGGAGAAGTTGCCCCAGATGCCGATCCTGTTCAGGCAGACTTCGATGTTCCTCTTCATCGCCGCGGTCGTGTGCGGATTGCTCGTCATCCCGGTTCGCAGAATGATGCG
>DATHGO010000030.1:0-6424 GCA_035317585.1 Gemmatimonadaceae bacterium
GTGCTGAAGCCGGCGAGCTGAACATCACTGTCGTGCGCCTGCTCCCAGGCATCGAGCTCCTGGCGGACGAACAGGATCGCTTCCCACAGTGAGCGTCCGGCGCGCGCGGCGCAGCCCCGCTCGATTTCGATTACGGGAGTAGCGACCTCGATGACGCCGGTATCGAAATAGACCGCACCGCCCGTTGGCAGGTGATAGGACCTGCCCTTCCGGTGCATCATCTTCTCACGGATGAACTTGCGCGGGCTGCCGAAGGTGTCCTCCGGTTTAACCTGCACTCCGTCCATGATCACGGCGAATTCGGCTTCCATGCCGATCGCCGCGAGCTGGATCCGCTCGCGAGTGGATGATTTGTTCTCCGGTCCTTTCTTCTTTTTCGGCATCATTTCCATCTTTTGCCCAAAATCCTTCGAATTTCTCGAGTATCTGCTTTGAGAGGCTCTTCAACTTTTCACGTCCCGTGGCACCGACAGCACATAGCCCAGGTCGAGGTGGAGGTGGTCTTCAGCGTAGCCGGTCGGCGTCCCGTAAGGCCGCGTCCAAATGCCCGGCAGGGTCTGACGCGCAATCAGGCTGAACCGCTCGATCGCGCTCCGATTGTCCAGGTAGGTATCGCCAATTCTGTAGATGTTGGCGGCGGTTCCCCAGGCATGTGGAGTCGCGTTCTTGGAAAAACGGTGGGAAGGCGATCGATAGCCGCCATTCGCGGAGATATGAACCCACGTCCCGACTGCATCCCGAAACCTCTCCAGGCACACTGCCAGGAGGGTTATAGCGCACGGAACGTACCGGGGGAAAGTCCTCAGTGGCGGAGCTTCGCGTACATCGACCTGAATGAACTCCCAGAGCAGGAAATGAGAGGCCAACTCGATCTTCATGGCCGAATCCCAGGAAGGGACCTCATAGAAATAGCGGGGGAGCTGGCGGGGGAACCCGGTCGCGTCCTTCCATTCCTCTCCGGGCCGGAGCGCCTTTCGATACTCGGGCGGCAGGGTGAGCCCGTCAACGACCCGAAGGGGGAAATTCGGCGCCTCACTCATCCCACCAACCTCGGCAAACGGGGCGGGGTCGCTCATTCGTCCACCGGGCCTTGGGTGAGGTACTCGTATATGGTATGCGAGATCGCGGCGATCGTCCGCGAGCGACCGGATGCGGCCGGGTCCCACTCAGTCAGTATCACGAGAACGTAGGGCTTCCGTTTGGGCAGATAGATCACGCCGGCGTCGTGCGCGACGGTCGAGATCTCGCCGGTCTTGTGGGCGACGCGTGTGCCTTTCGGCAGCCGGGCGGGAATGCCCTGGTTGAACTCCTGGCCGTGCAGTATGTCCATCATCCGCCGCGACAGGGCGGGGGAGAATGCCTTCCCTTCCGACAGCATGACGAGGATTTTCAGCAGCCCATCGGCGGTCACCATGTTGCTGATGCCCTTCTCGAACGCGAGCTCGTCTTCGACGCCGCGCCTGAGCTCGATCCCCTGATCGACGTGCAGCTCCTTCAATGTGCGATTAACGGCATCCGGTCCGATCACGCCGAGCAGGAGATTGGTGGCGAGATTGCTGGATGTCGTGATCATGTGATACGCCAACTCATCGACGCGCATCATCTTGCCGATTGCGTTGTGCACGGCCGAATTCGCATCGCGCCCCGATTCTACGCGGAAGGGGATGTTCTCGACGACGCTGAGGAATCGGTTGCGAACGTGAACTCGGGAATGTGGCAGCAGCTCGCCGCGATCGATTGCGGCGAAGACACCGAGAAGTATCGGAACCTTGATGGTGCTCGCGGCGTGAAACCAGCGGTCGCCATGATAGTGCAGCTCGAGGCCGGTTTCGCCATCGCGCATCGCCACCGCTATGGCCTGGGCGCCCGACTCCTTCTCGATTTTCTCGATCTGCTCTCGCAGCCCGTGCTCGCGCGGAACCATTTCCGTCGAGGCCGGTGCAGGCGCTTCTTTCCTCGGCATCGCGGAGCTCAGGAGTATGCTACGCGCGGATCCGCTTTGGCGTAGGCGAGATCTGTAATGAGATTCACCAGCACGAAGACAACGCTCAGGAACAGCACCGATCCCTGTATCGCCGGAAGGTCACGGCGCGTGATCGCGTTCACCACGTAGCGCCCGAGCCCGGGCCAGCTGAAGATCGTCTCGGTAAGAATGCTGCCGGTGAGATAATACCCGAAGTCGAGTCCGAGCACCGTGATGATGGGAATGAGCGCGTTCCTGAGCGCATGTCGCACGATCACGACGCGCTCCGTCAATCCTTTTGCCCGCGCCGTGCGGACGAAATCACCACCAAGCACATCGAGCATCGACGACCTCGTCACGCGCGCGAGAAAAGCAATCGACCGTGAGCCGAGCGCGAACGCGGGAAGAATGAGGTACTTGATGCCGCCGTAGCCGGAGGGGGGGAGCCACCTCAGCATTACGGCGAACACCAGAATGAGAATGAGTCCAACCCAGTAGACCGGAAACGAGATCCCGAGATAAGCGATTCCCAGTCCGAGCCGGTCGAACCAACCGCCAGGATTTCGCGCGCTCAAAACGCCGAGGGTGATGCCGAGCACGGAGGCGAGGAGCATGGCGGATCCGGCGAGAAGCAGCGTCTTCGGAAATCTCTCGCGAATGTCGGTGATGATCGGGCGCTGGGTGATATATGAGTTGCCGAAATCACCACGCAGCACACCGCCTGTGTAATGCGTGAATTGGCTGAGCAAGGGTTCGTCGAGGTGTAACTCCTTTCTCAGACGCGCGATCGTCTCGGGATCCGCCCGCTCGCCGACCATCTCCTGAACCGGATCGCCGGGAGCGACATAGAGCAGCAGAAAAACAACTACCAGGACTCCAAACAGTGTTGGAATCGAAAGCAGCAGTCTCCGGACGATGAAAGACAGCACTTCTCTATTTGCTGATCGTCACATCGGTCCAGCGCTGGCCATTGAAGACAGCGGGAACGGTGAAGCCCTTGATCCAGGGCTGCACCGCGTAGACATCCTTGTAGAAGAAGAGATAGATCATCGGCGCGTCGTTGAACTGGAGCTGATCGGCCTGGGCGTAGATCAAATTGCGCTTCGCCTCATCCTGTTCGCGGTGGGCCTCGTCGACCAGCGTGTCGAAGTGCGGGTTGGTGTAGTACGAAACATTGCCGCCCGCGCCCTTATTCTTGCTGTGCAGCAGGGGATAGAGAAAGTTCTCCGCGTCCGGATAGTCCGCCCACCACTCCTTGACGTAAAGATCGGACGCTCCCTTCCGAGCGGCTTCGCGAACCGACGACGCGTCCCGCTGGACGATCTTCGCCCTGATGCCCGCCTCGGCCAGATTAGCCTGGATCGCCTGCGACAGACGCGGTGATTGATCGGTTGTCGCGGCCCAGAGCTCGACGTCGATTCCGTTGGGATGTCCCGCCGCGGCGAGGAGTTGCTTCGCCTTGGCGACGTCGTGCGGATATGGCCTGCGGCTTGGATCGTAGCCGCCGAGTATGGGCGGAACAACACCGTTCGCAACGGTTCCGCGGCCAGCCATGACCGCGCTCAGGATGGTGCTCACATCAGTGGCGTAGTTGAGCGCCTGGCGCACACGAACATCGGCGAGTGGTCCTCGCGTAACGTTGATCGCGACGTACCAGAAACGGAGCGCCGGCGCGGAATTGAGAAGCTTTTTTTTCTCGGGATCCGCCGCCCAGGATTTGCCCGCTTCATCGGGGACAGAAAGGACGTCGACGTTGCCCGCTTCGAATTCAGCGGTGGCGGTGCTCATTTCGGGGATGATGCGCGCCGTCAGTGAATCGGTCTTTGGCGGACCATCGAAGTAATCGGGATTCTTCGCGAATCGGAGGAAATCGTCGTGTCTCCATTCGACAAATTTCCACGGTCCAGTTCCAACTGGCTTCTGTCCGAAGTCGGCGGGCGGATTGTCCGGCACGATCGAGCTCACGGGCATCGCCAGCATCTTCGGGAAAATCGCCAGCGGCTCCTTTAGCGTGATTACGACGGTCGTGTCGTTCGGAGCGGCGAGACCGCCGATGCTCGTTGCCTTGCTCGCCGCGAAATCTTCGGCGCCCTTGATCGGATAGAGCGGCCAGCCTCGTCCGCCCTTCGTCTTGGGATCGAGCACTCGCTGGAACGTCGCGGCGACGTTCTTCGCCGAGAACGGTCGTCCGTCGTGGAACTTCACGCCGCTGCGAAGATGAAAGGTGTAGGTGATTCCGTCGGGGCTGACGTCCCACGACTTCGCGAGGCCGGGAACCACCTTCGCGTCGGGAGTGAAGCGCGTCAGTCCGTCGAAGATGTAGGAGACGGCGCGTCCGGTCGGGACATCCGTCGAGAGTGCGGGATCCATCGATCTCGGGTCGTACGTGTCGCGCGAGTCGATGATCGTCTTGCGGGAAGGCGTAGATTCACCGCCGCCGCCACAGCTGAGAATCGCGGGTAATACGAGGAGAAATAGTCGCCGCATTGGTGTGCTCTGACGGTTGACATGAAGGGGCGAAATACGAGAACTTTCGCGCACCCCGAAATAGGCCATCGTGAGCGCAGAATACTATTATCGCCGCCGACTTGGCGCCAAGGATCTACTGCCAGCCATTGGCGTCGGCGTCGCTGCCGGATTGGCCGGGTTCTACATTGTGCAACTCTTAATCCAGCGTACACCACTCGTCCCGCAGGGTGAGCTACCTCCGGCGCCGTCGACGCCTCTGAAGCGAATATTGAGCGACCGGACCGAGCCTGAGACAGAGACGCACTACGCTCGCGAGCTGCCGCCCGGGCAGCCGCCAGGCGCTCGCGCGTTGCAAGGGTGAGATTCACCACTATACGACTCGGGATTTACACGGCACTAGCGTTCCTGGCAGCGTCTCCCGGCGTCAAAAACGCACGCGCCCAGGACATCGAGTGCCAGCGCGGCGACCTCGAAGTTTTCAGGCTGGTTTTCGAGGGGAACCACGCGTTTTCGGACGCCGATCTTGCCAAGACGATCGTTACCGCGCCATCGGCCTGGGCGCGTCGTTACCTCTACCTGCCTTTCACGGTCAAACATTGTCTGGACCGAGCCGAGCTGCCGAACGATCGGGCCCGGCTGATAATCTTTTATCGCCGCCGGGGGTATCCAAAAGTGACCGTCGATACCGCGGTAAAGGAGCTCGCTCCAGGGGCGGTCGAGGTCAAATTCACCATCAACGAGGGGCCGCCTATGATACTGCGATCCTTCGTGGTGCGCGGGCTGGATTCAGTCCCGGAGAGAGCGGCGATCGTCCGTGGTCTCCCCGTGCGCGAACGCAGAAGATTTGACCGCTTCGTGATAGACGCCGCGGCAGACACCGTTCGGCAGCGCCTGCGCAACAACGGATATCCGAGGGCCGACGCGGTCAATCGCTTCACTGTAAATGACAGCACGTTAAGCGCGTGGGACACTCTTTACGTATCGCCCGGCCCGAGAACGAAGATTGGAGCAATCAAGATCACCGTGACACCTGTCCCCGGAAAAAAGCAGCAGATACCGACCAAAATCGTGCGCCAAATCATGGGGCTCGACTCGGGTGAGCTTTTCCGCGAGGACGAGATCATCGACGCTCAGCGCGCGCTCTATCAGACCGAGGCGTACCAGCACGTCTCGATAACGCCCGACTCGAACGCTGATACTCTGATCACGCTCAATACGAGCCTGGCCGAGGCTCAAATGCATGCGGCGAGGGTGGGCGCGGGGTACGGAACGCTCGACTGCTTTCGAGTGACCGGTGAGTTCACCGATTACAATTTTCTGAACGGGGCGCGGCGGTTGGATGTCAGTACTCGCGTCTCGAAGATCGGGATCGGGAGACCGCTCGACGGCACGCCGGGCGTTTGTCCGATGGCCAAGAAGGACGTTTTCAGCAACCGCCTGAATTATTACGCCGGTGCCACGCTCAGGCAGCCGGTGTTCCTCGGCCTCAGAGCATTTCCGACAATCACGGTATATACCCAGCGCGTGTCGGAGTACAACGCATATCTGAGGACGACGACGGTCGGAGGTGTGGCGTCGGTGATCTGGCGCGGACTGACGAGAACGCCGATCAATCTCGCGTACTCGATGGACCTCGGGCGAACCGAAGCGCAGCCGGCGCTCTTCTGCGCGGTGTTCAATTTGTGCGAGGCGGCTGAGCGCGACAGGATCCAGCGCACCCAACAGCTGGCGGTGCTAAGCCTCGCCGTGACGCGCGACAATTCGAACAACCTGCTCTCGCCGACGCGGGGATCGATCGTTCGGCTCGAAGCGCGGAATTCGTCGCCCGTGATTCTTTCCAACAGGGACCTTCAGTTCAACAAGCTCGTTGGAGATGGGTCCCGATACATAAGCGCCGGCGGCGGCAACGTGCTCGCATTCCGCATCCGCGGCGGAACCGTGTTCGGGCGCAACGTAGCGTCGGCTGCGGCATTCATTCCTCCGCAGGAGCGC
>DATHGO010000031.1:0-3355 GCA_035317585.1 Gemmatimonadaceae bacterium
TGGCGTCAGGTTTGCCGCCATTCCAGCCTCGAGCGTGACCACAGCCTCGAAGAGTGAAGTCGTCTGCCAATGATCGTCGCGAACGAGAACGGAACCGCGTGACACATCGCTGACATCGAGCCCAGCGAGCGCGATAGCCGCGCGACCTCCTGCTCGAGCAACGTCCGCGGATTTTCCGTGCTGCTCGATTCTTCTCACTCTTGCAGTCTTGCCGGATGGCAGAACGAGGACGCTCGAGTCGAGAGGCAGCTCCCCGCTCCACACCGTCCCCGTCACAACGGTGCCCGTCCCCTTGATGGTGAATGCGCGATCGACCGGCATTCTGAACAGGTCATCGGTGGCTCGTGGTTTCCCCTTCGCGAGAAATTCGCTCAATACACCGCGCAGATCGTCGAGGCCTGCACGGGTGCGGCTCGAACAGCTTACGATGGCCGGTGTCGGCAGCGGGGATTCGTCGAACAGGGTGAGGACATCACTTCGCACCAGTCCGAGCCATTCGTCGTCGACGAGATCGCTCTTCGCTATCGCGACGACAATTTGTGGGATTCTTAGCAGCTCCAGGATCAGGAGATGCTCGCGAGTCTGTGGCATCACGCCCTCGTCGGCCGCTACGACCAGGAGGCCGAGGTCGATTCCGCTCGCGCCAACCAGCATGCTGCGCACGAAGTCTTCGTGGCCCGGAACATCGATTACTCCAACAGTGCCGACGCCCTCAAGCAAAAGCGGAGCAAACCCGAGGTCGATCGTAATACCGCGACGTTTCTCTTCCGGCAGGCGGTCGGCATCGACACCGGTCAACGCTTTGACGAGCGCCGTCTTGCCATGATCGATGTGGCCCGCGGTGCCGATGATCACGCCGCACTCCAGCGCTCGTGCTCCCACACGGCGAACGCACGAAGGGGCCGGTCGTCAGCGAGATGGGCGCCGAGGAATTCGCGCAGGAGTCTTTGATGGGAGCGGGCTTCGGCCTCGGTGAGGTGGGCGGAATCGTCACCCTCGAGCCATTGCCGGATCGCCGCGCGGGCTGCAGATGGAGTTCTCCGTCCGCCCGGCGCCAGCTTGGTGCACGCGGGACAGACGATTCCTCCCGACGCATGCGAGAACGTCGTGTCGTCGGCGTCGCGCAGCGGCGTGTGACACAGCGCGCAACTGGAGAGCTCCGGCGTGAAACCAAGCACAGAGACGACGCGCCAGCAGCCCGCAAGTCCATCTTCGATCGTCCGCTCCGGCAGAGAGCGAGCGATCCGGTCGAGGACATCTGCTACAGTATCGTATAGTTGAGGATTGTCCGCCTCTCCGGCAAAGCGCAGAGCAAGCTCGGCGATTGTGGATGCGGCGGTAAAGCGGCCGATGTCCTCCGCCAGCTCACCGCGCGAGCGAGAGATATCGAAGCTGGCGAGATTGTGGAGCTCACGATTGGGTTTGACGTAAAGCTGCGCCGAGCCTTCGGCGAAGAGATCGAGCGCGGTGCCATATCGCCCGCGTGATTTCCTCGCTCCCCTCGCCAGCGCGGATTGCACACCCGCCTCTCTCGTCAGCAGGCGGATGATGCGCGAGCTCTCGAGGTAATCGAAGGCGTGGAGGACGATTGCCTCCGTGGCGAGGAGCGGCATAAAGAGAATGTAACACGCGGTCTGAGACCGACAGCGCGCTAGAAGAGCGCAGAGGCTCGGCCCCCAACGAGAATCGTTCGTCTAGGTGAGGTGAAGTTGAGGACTTCGTCATACCGCTTGTCGAACACGTTATCCACCCGCGCATTGAGCGTGAGCCCACCGCGCTTGAGACCCGTCAGTGGATACTCGGCCGACAGGTCCACCTTCGTATATGCGGGGAGCGTCACTCGTGGCGAGGGGAATTGAGAGAAGTCGGTATCCGGCCTCTTCCCTACGTAGCTCACCGCAGTGCCCAGACTCATTCCCCAGGGGCGGGAGTATGACACTACGAGGCTTCCCGAATGTGTGGGGCGGCGAATCAGCTCATCGCCCACCCGATCGGTGCCCTGATATGCGGGATCGACCGCTGTGACGCGTGGATTCACGATCGTGTAGCTCGCGGTCCCCCGCCAATTTGTCACGGGCGTGAGCTGCAGCTCGGCCTCGTATCCGTTGGAGCGCGCCGCCGTCAGGTTGGCGAAGCTGCCCAGAAACGCCGGCGGTCCACCGTTCACGAACTGGATCAGATCGCCGAAGCGCTGTGTGAAATAGCTCGCGCTCAGTCGAACGAGCTCGGGATGAAAGTTGGTCGCAAATCCGACCTCGGCCGACCGGATTTTCTCCGGGCGCAGATCAGGGCTGCCAATAGTAAAGAGGGTCGGCCGGAGTTGATTGAACGCCGGCGCGTTGAACGCTGTGCTGAGCGACGCCCGAATTCTCAGTGCCGGAACGACCGCTGCGTTCATGCCGAGCCGGTAGGTCGCGAACCGACGGTAGTCCGAGTTGTCGTCCACCCGGCCGGCGACGGTATAGTTGATTCGGTCAGTGAGATTGCCGAGCAGCTCCGAGTAATAGGCAATGTTGTGACGCGATGCGTCGAAAGAATCCGTCTCGGTAGTCGGCGCGCCGACGTTGCCGGATGCGTTGGAGCTGTTCTCGTGTTCCCTCTCGTACGTTCCGCCAACGGTGACCGTGGCGTCGGAAGTAAGGGAGAAAACGAGTCGTCCCTCAACATTCCTGCGATAGCCACGAGATCTGGATGCGGAGTGCTGCGGCGCCGTCCCTCCGAATGGAACCGCAATGTCCTCGCTGAGATCCCAGACGTCGTTGTTGCCGGCCAGCAATCGCGCTTGAAGGTTGGGCGTGAGATTGCGGCCGCCATCGAAGCCAACCGTGAGGCGGTGTTGCACCCTATACGAATTGCTGTCTACCGGTTGGCCGGTAAAATCCGTGGGAAAGTGGAACTCGGCGGTCGTGTACCTGGCGGCTACCCTGGCGTCTCCGGCCGCGCCCTGGGCGAGAGTCAGCGCGGAGCTCAGCGTTCCGTTTCGGTATTCGTTGTTGAAGGGGATGATGCCGTCCGTAGAATGATGCGCCGCACCAACTGAGAATCCTCCCAGCGGGCTCGAGCCAACCGCGTCGCCATCGAAGTCGAGGGAGTGATAGGTGCCACCCCGCGCCCCCAGCGATGCGCGACCCTGATCCGAGCCCCTGCGCGTGAAGATCTGCACGATGCCAGTTACCGCGTCGGCGCCGTACAGCACGCTGGCGGGGCCCCTCACGATCTCGATACGGTCAATGTTGTCCGTGGTAAGGTGGCTGAAATCGAAAGAACCGCCGGGTGCGTTCACCGGCACTCCGTCGATGAGCACCTTGGTGTAGCGACTCTCCCCACCGCGGAGAAAAAGCGAGGTGATGCCGCC
>DATHGO010000032.1:0-8274 GCA_035317585.1 Gemmatimonadaceae bacterium
CCCGGCCTCAACCCCTTCTCCGCCCGAATTATCGCATCCGTAGCCGGCCGCAACCGTCCCCCCGCCGCCCGAAGTCCTCGAACCGAGTTGTAATCCCCCCCCTCGTACACGACGAGTCCCTTGATCGAAACCTCCGCCGTGGCCCACGCCAGCACTCCCCAGATCGTGCGCTGCTGGTTCTCCTCTCCGTGCACCAGCGGATATCCGCCCGCGGCGAAAACCCAATGCTCCTTCGGCTTCGGATACTGTCGTATCCAGCGTTGAGCGACGCGCAGGTGTGTGTCGAGAGACGTGGCTCCATCGAATCCGGCGAACAATGAGAAGCCGACGGCATCGATTGGAGAGCCTGGCCGCGCCGCCCACGCGTAGAGCGTGCTGTCCCGGGTTCCGTAGCTGCTGATCGGGAGGCTGACCTTGATGCGTGGATAGATGTAATGCGCTACGCGCGATGCGCGCGTGAAATAATCGATCCAGTACAGAGGAGATTCTTCGCCGAGTATGCGCGTGCCTTCCTCCAGCGGATCGACGGCGGGGATCAGATAATCGGGCTTCAGCCGTCTCGAGAGCCGATCGATGTCCTTGAGGCGCGCAACCGTGTAAGCTTCGCGCGACTGCTTGAATTCCTGCTCCCCCTTCTTCGGGTAGCCGAGCGCGACGATCAGAAGCGTGCTGTCGGCCCTCGCCTGTTCGATCGAGCGCGCAAGTGAATCCAGCGCGACGCCGCGCGCTGCTTCCGGATCGACAACGACGCTGATCGCATCGACGTCCAAGGTGTCGGCGAGCTCGAGATCGTACTTGATCGCCAGCGGCGGCGGCCCGCTCCTCAAATCGGGGAAGATCTTGAGCCCGATCCGGAAATCTCCCTCAGGATGCTCCTGCAGCTGGTCGTTGGCGTGTGACGCGTAGCTCCTGATGCCCGCGTACGCGCCCGGCAGCTCGATGACGACTAGCGCGGTCAGCGCGATCGCCGCCCCTGCGAGCGCTACGCGGGCGAGACGCGTGAAGCCCCACCGCGCCGGAAGCGACGGCGCGAATATCGGAACCTGGATATAGATCGGATTCCAGAGGGCGGGCGTCCCGAAGAACGTTCCCAGCATGCTCGCCTGCGCCGCGTTGAGGGCGAGACCGAACTCCGTCGGCGAATGACCGCGCATGATGATGAACTTGGTCACCGCCACGGTGGCGATGATGATGTTGTAGACCAGAAGAGGGATTCCGAACAGGGGCGTGACGAGCCGCCGCCCGAGGGCGTAGATCGCTTGCAACACGAACAGGAGCGCCGTGAACGGCCACAGCCATGCCACGAGAATGATCGCCCGGCCATACAGAAGAGATTCCGCGGTGTACGCGACTACGAGCGCGGGAACGAGGAGCAGGCCGGCGAAGCCGGTGATCGCCTGAAAGCCGCGTGGGATGCGCCGCAGCTTCGCGATTCTACCCGCCATCAGGATGTCCCACGCGATCATCACGAGGGAGAGGGCGAGGTAGATCGCCCCGAGCAGCCTGTGCGAGGTCATCGAGCGAAGCTAGACACGCTCGCGCGCGCTGGCAAGCACTCGGATGCGGTCGTACTTTTCGCTCGCATGGGTCGTCGCGCGCTGTTCAATCTTCCAAATACGATGTCGCTGTCGCGGGTGGTGTTGGCGCTCGCATTCGTGCTCGTATCGGAACCGTGGGATCGCATCGCCCTCATCGCCGTCGCCGGATTGACGGATTTCATGGACGGCTGGCTGGCTCGCCAGGGAAAAACGGAGAGCACGACCGGGGCCCTTCTCGATCCAATCGCCGACCGCATCTTCGTCCTTGTCGCGATATCGACCTACCTCGTTGAGGGCCAGCTTTCCACCGCGCAGTATTTCGTCTTTCTCACGCGCGACCTGGCCACCGCTTTGGGATTCATAGTCGCCAAAATTATTCCAACGCTGCGACCTGCCGTGTTCAGGGCGAGAATGCTAGGCAAGATTGTCACCGTCCTGCAGCTGATCACGCTGGTGGCCATCATCCTGGTGCCGGAGCTGACCCAGGTTCTCGTCCTGACAATCGGGCTCGTCTCTGCCGCATCCATCGTCGATTACACGATCGCGCTCTGGCGAGGCCGCACCCGTTCGAGCCCGGCCTGACAGCCATAGATGCGAGCCCCGCAGTGGCTTCTTCGAGTGACGCTTGGACAGACTCTGGCGCTGATGCTGGCGCTGCCAGTGACCACCGCCGCACAGGTCAACCAGCAGCAGCTACAGGTAGAAGGGAGGCTCGACGCGATCGTCGCCCACACCACGGGCCTCGAGGCTGGACTCGGCCTGAGCGTTCCCGCCGGGATATACATGCGCTCCGGCCTGGTCGCCGGCATCGGTGCAGGCCGCCACGGTCTGGAAGGCCGGACCGACCTGATCTCGAGATTCAGCCTCGATCCGTTCCGGCAGAGTAATTGGGCGCCGTACGCGGGAGCCGGAATATCGGGTCGCTACCGCTCGAGGCTCGATGGCGGCTCGCGCGCCTACCTGCTTGTCTTCCTCGGCGCCGAGGGGCCGCTGCCGATGGGCCGGACGTCGGGGATCGTGCCGGCGTTCGAGGTCGGGCTCGGGGGAGGGGCCCGGTTCGGCGTCATACTGCGTCGCGGGATCAACGCTAGAAGGTGAGGGCTGACTCCGAACCCACCTGCAACTGAGAACTGCCAAGCTGCCCGCTACCAGCTGAAAGCCGCCGGCGGCGAGCTGCAAACGTCGGGACGGCAGTCGGTGGCGTAATTGCAAAGGCAGCTGCCTGTACCATAAAACGCGCCGGTAACGTCACGACGTAGTGAAGCTGGTGGCCGGCGGCTTCAAGCTGTCAGCTCGCAGCCTGGCAGTTCTCAGTTGTAGTTGCGGTTGCCAAAAAAAAGAAAGGCGCCCGAGGGCGCCTTTCGATTCAAACAGCCTTTCTAACCTTGGGCGGTTGAGCGAATCGCTCTCCCAGCACCCTTAGCTCGCCAATCTCCGACGGCGCCAGCTCATGGTAGCGCTCCGCCAGGTAATCCATCGTGTTGTTGAACCAATCCTTCTGGTCCTCGGGCGCCGAGCCGACTACACCGCAGCGCATGATCTGCTGGAACAACTCGTCCCGGGCCTCCGCGAACGGCGTTGCCGATCGGACTGGCTCCTTCCTGAATCTGTTTTTCTGAGTGTTCATCAATTGGAGTAAAAACGTCTATGAAATCGTGAGCTTCAATCTACCGGTATTAGACACCATTTCATAGAAGAAAGGTTCAGGCAGCAGCCCTTTTCTTGATGAAATCGAGCAGCAATTTCGGAAGATTCATGCGGCAGCCCTTCTTTTGATGAAATCGAGCAGCAATTCCGAAAGATGCTCGGGGTTTTCCTCGGGAACGAGCCGCGCCACTCCCGCGAGCCTCACGAGCCGGGCCTCCGGGATGGCATTGACAAGCCTGTCGGCGAGCTTGGGCTCTACCCACTTGTCCTCGTCACCCCAGATGATGAGCGTCGGCGCCTTGATCTCTCCATACTCGTCCTCATCCAAATCAGCCTTGTTCACCGCGCTTGCCAACGTGAGAAGGTGCTTGGCGCCATCCTTTCCGACGAACGGAGCGAGGTAGCGTGCGATGAGCTTCATCGGCATGTGATCCTGATCCGCGACGCTCCCCTTCAGCACGCCCTCCAGCAGAGGCGCCGCTCCCATCACCCCGCGAGTGAGACTGAAGGCGAAGCGCGCCGTGCGTCGCTGCATCTGGGTGATCTCTTTCGCGGGTAGCTCCTCGAAGGCGGGGGTGTTGATGAGGACCAGCTTTTCGACGCGATCGGGACGGTTCGCGGCGAGCTTCATCGCTACGTCACCCCCCAGGTCCACGCCCACTATGACCGCGCGCGAGACGCGCAGCACTGTCATTGCGGCGTCGAGATACTCCGCCTGGGCGGCGATTCCGAAGTCAGCGTCCAGGGGGCGGTCGGACTGTCCATGGCCGAGCAGATCCACGGAGTAGGCTGTGTGACCGGCGGCCGTAATGGCTGGAGCGATCGCGCGCCACAGAAAATTGCACGTCCCGAATCCGTGCAGGAGAATGACGGCGGTTCCTCCATGCCCGTATCGCTCGACGTGCATCGCTCCGGGACCCACGGGAGCTCTCAGGACATCAGCTTGCATCTCTATACCCCTCTCTTAGCTTTCGCGTCACGGCGTACTCAGCCGTCAACGCATGAATTCGACCACGGAAGATGCCTCCAAACAACGAACCACCGAGAGACAGGAACGCCCCCCCGAAAAAGATCGTCAAAGACGCCCGTGCATCAAGTCGGCCAAAGGCGTTTCTCTGGGTGCTCGGTTTCATCGCACTCATCGGCGTTGCGGCGCTGGGATACGTCGCGAGCAAGCCAAAGTCCACATCAGCAGACGTTCATGATGTAGCCGACACGAGCAACGCCGGACCCGCTCAAGGCTACTTGATAGGCAAGGTCGATGCCCCGGTGAAGATTCTCGAGTATGCCGATTTCGAGTGCCCTTCGTGCGCCGGCTTCGCCGCGGTGACCGAGCCAGATGTGCGAACCAGGATCATCGAGCCAGGGCTCGCGAACCTGACCTACTACGATTTCCCGCTGACCCAGCACCGCAATACGCTGGCGGCGTCAAACGCCGCGGCGTGCGCGGATGAGCAGGGCAAGTTCTGGCCGATGCACGACCGGATCTTTCAGGGTCAGGAAGAATGGAATGGCGAGGCGACCGAAGCTCCAAAGCCATTCTTCAAGCGCTACGCCGGAGAGGTCGGGCTTGATGTCGCCAAGTGGGAGAGCTGTTACGACGCTCGCAAATACCAGAAGCGCATCGGCGCCAATCTCGCCGACGGTCTGAGGCGCGGGGTGAACTCCACTCCGACGTTCATCATCGGCAACAAGATGTATCCGGGGATGCGAAACTACGATGAGTTGAAAAAGCTCGTCGATTCTGTCGGGAAAACCGCAACTCCTCCCGTCGCGACGCTCGGCTCCACGGCACCAGCGCCGAAGAAGTGACGAAGCGGATGATCGTGGCCGCGCTCGCGCTGGCCGGGGTCTTCATCAGCCTCTACCTCACGCTCTACAAGCTCGGCGTCATCGGCGAGCTGAGCTGCACCCTCGGCTCGTGCGAAACCGTCAACACCAGCAAGTGGTCGAGATTCCTTGGGCTGCCGGTCGCTGCCTGGGGACTGCTCTTTTATCTCGACGTCTTTCTGATCGCCATGGTCGGGACCTTGGCACGCTTCGAGAACGAGCCGGTCATCTCAATCGTCCTCGTGGCTGAGGCCGCCGTCGGCGTGCTGTTCTCGGCGTGGCTGACGTACCTCGAGCTCGGGGTCATCCACGCTATTTGCATCTGGTGCGTCACGTCGGCCGTCATCGTGACGATCATTTTTCTGGTGAGCGTCGCGGATCTTCGGGAGGCGCGCGGGGAAGGGGTCGAAACCGCAACTGAAAACTGACAAGCTGACCGCTGCCCGCTGAAAAGCGCTACCTGCCGCCCGCTGCCGACGACGAGACGGATTTTGGTGGCGCGACGGAATCGGTGTTCCGGATGCCATTCCGCCCGCAATAACGGTCCCGACGCAGTGAGGCTGGCAGCGGGTAGCGTTTCCAGGCTGGCGGCGGGCAGCTTGTCAGTTCTCAGTTTGCAGTTGTGGTTAAGCCTTACGCCCCCCGTTTAATGTCCTGGGAGCGCGACGCCTCATCCAAGCGTAGGCGTGGCTTCTCAGCCGCGACATCCTCACCTTCGCGCTGCATCCGCCGCCGGAACGGCACAAGATCGCGACCCAAATGGACCAGGGCCCGGGTCGCCACGGTGCTAGCAAGCGGTTCCGGAATCCCCATCACGCGAATGTAGGTGTCGATCGCTCGGTCGAACGAGAGATCTTCCGCCAGGGTGTCGACGAACATCAGGGCGTTGTCGACGTGACCACGAATGATCGTCTCTTCGGCACGCGCCTGTGACAGGCGCAACCGCCGCTCGGCGTTGGGATTGAGCTTGCGTCCGAAGATCGATTCAGGAAACAGATTGCGAAGGGCCATGCAGTCGTCCCTCGGTTGGATTAGGTACCTTGATGTTAGGCACGGAGCGTACCAGTTGAAAGGTCTTGCCGGGCCACCAATTCCACCTCCCGCCGAGCTTGAGGAGCGCTGGCCCCACGGCAAGCCTCATAACTGTCGCGTCGACTAGAACGGCAACCGAAAGCGCGAAGCCGAGGATCTTGATCAGCACGAAATCGCCCAACGTAAAAGCAGCGAAAACCGCGATCATGATCGCCGCCGCACTGCTGATGAGGCCGCCCGTGCGCGCCAGGCCCTCGACGATCGCATCGTCTTCGCTCATCCCCGCCGCCCTCGCTTCGGCAATGCGCGCCACCAGGAAGACCTCGTAATCCATGCTGAGGCCGAACACGACGCAGAATACGATCAAAGGAATCGCGGGGAACGTTCCGCCGAGCGCGGCCTCGAGGCCGAGCGCGCGGATTCCGTGACCGTCCTGGAAAACCAGCACCACCGCCCCGAATGCGACGGCCACGGAGAAGAGGTTCAGCGCCACCGCCTTGATCGCGATCAGCGCCGATCGGAAGCCGAGCAGCAGTGATATGAGGGTTACCACGACCACCACCAGAACGATCGACTTGAAGTGACCGAGCGTGGATGTCTCGTAGTCGACGTTCAGCGCGGGCAGACCTCCTACCTCCACGACGCTCCCCGGCAGTCTGAGTAAAGATCCGGGTGCAAGGTTTCTAAGGTCGCGAACTATTTCTCCGGCACCGCGAACGCCCGTTGCCTCCGTGGGAAGGATTTCGATCAGCGCCAGTCGCCCGTCCGCGGTGACCATTGAGCCACGTACGTCGGGAGGTATCCGAGCCAGCACCTCCAGATTCGGTGTGGTCAACCCAGTGACGGTCGATAGTGAGCGTACGCGGGATACCCTTGGATCAGCCGCCAACGTTTCGCTGGCGCGGCGCAGGGCTGCCCATCCAGCTGGCGAGTCCCAGGTGGTTTCCTTCGGGAATTCGACGACGACGCGCACAGCGTTGACGATTCCACTCGTTCCCATTCCCGAGAGCGTTCTAAGGGCGCGCGAAGATTCCATGGCACGCGGCAGCCAATCTCCCCGCGGCAGATCGCTGGTGAGCCTCGTAGTCTGGAGTGCGATCGCGCCCAGCGGAGCGCTGGCCAGCAGCAGTACGGCGAGGGGATGCGCGCACACGAACCGTCCCCAGCGACGCCACCGCTCCGATGCCGCGCCGAGCGACGGTCCGCGGATTCTTCCGGCATTGATTCGCGCACCCATCAGCGAGAGGAGGGCCGGCAGTAGTGACGTTGCGAGCAGGACCGCGACCGAAATCACGAGCAATCCGCCGACGGCGATCGAACGGATCTCGTTGACCGGAACGATCAGCAGCGCCGAGAATGCGATCGCGACTGACGCCCCCGAGAGCGCGATTGTGTGTCCCGCTTTCGTGACTGCTTCTGCCGCTGCGGCGCGGCTCGACATCCCCGCCAGCAACGATTCGCGGAATCTTCCTACTACGAGCAGGGCGTAGTCGATTCCGAGGCCGAGCCCGAGCATCGCGACCACGTTCTGGAGCAGCAGAGACAGCGGCCAGAAGTTGGTGAGCAGCACCGCTCCGCCAAGCGCGAGTGAGATCGATACTGCTCCGGCCAGGACGGGGAGCAGCGCGGCAGCGACCGCGCCGAACGCGACGATGAGCAAAAGCGCAGTGATCGGCAGAACTTTTCGCTCAGCATCGCGCGCCTGGGCAGCGCTGGCCTTTCGAAGATCATAGTTGAGGGCAATCTCGCCGGTCCACCTCAGCGTCAGGCCCGGAAACCGTGGGTGAAGACCGGACTCTACCGATCTCGTCGCGGCGCGCAGAAGTGGGACGAGATCGTCTGGACGCCTCCCGCGAGTCTCGAGACCGACAACCATGTACGTCTCGCCGTTCGGGCCGACGAACGCGCTGTCAGGAGCATCGAGGTAGGACAGCGTGCGCGACACCGCGGGAAGCTTCGCAAGCCTCTCGCGCAGTTTCACGAGAATCGCGCGACCCTCGGCGGTGTTTGGCGACACGCCCCCGGTGACCACAACCACGGCGTAGGATGGAAAGGCAGCGGGGAAGCGCGCAGCAATGAGTGCCTGAACGCGCGCGGACTCGCTCCCCGGCACGGATGCGGCGACATCGAGACGCTGCTCGACGCGCGAGGCGCTCGGAATAACGAGCGCGGCGAGAATCAGCCACCCGGCGATGATCCACCATCGCCGCTCGACCACGAAAGACGA
>DATHGO010000033.1:0-2073 GCA_035317585.1 Gemmatimonadaceae bacterium
GTGTGCGGGTATGACTCCGGTCACCCTTCGACCCCGGAGGCGCAGCGTGTCAAAAATCGAAGGCCGATCGATCTTCGCACTGCTCGCCGCAGGGCTCGTTGCTGGCAGCGGTGTTCCAATAGCCACGCCATCTATTGGCGATGCGGTCGCGACGGCATCCGCGAACATCGCTGACAACCTGTCCGATGGACCGCACCTGGGGTTCGACACTTTCTCGTATCCCGGCGACGATGCAATGCGCGCCTGGCTTACGGCCGACAAGCCGTATCGGTGGGTCGGTTACTACCTCCCGGCTCCGTGTCACAACGACGACTCGTGGGAAGGAAAGCGTGAAACCCTTTCGAACATGGGCTGGGGCATGGCGGTGATCTACGTCGGTCAACAGACGTGGGGTCGGACGCCCGGACAGAAAATCGCTGTTACTCGCTACGTAACGAAGCGCGTTCGGCAGGTAAAGACGCGGAACGGCAAGCGGGTCGTGCGGTACGTCAACAAGAGAGTTCCGGTGCGCGTCCTCGTCACACCGCGCGCGTCGCGCGGTGCGAGCTGTTCCACCCAGTTCGTGAGCGCCGCTCGCGGAACGGCCGATGCAAACGACGCAATCGCAAAGACGGCCGCCGAAGGATTCGCGCGGGGCACGGTGATATTTCTCGACATCGAGCGGATGGAAGCCGTCCCGAACGCCATGCGCGACTACTATCGCGCGTGGACGCAGCGCGTGCTCGAAGATGGCCGGTTCCGGCCCGCGTACTACGCGCACAACTTCAACGCCACCCTGATCTACCGTGACGTGAAGCAGGTCCTAGCCGGCGCGGGAATCACGGCCGATCCTCCCTTCTGGATCGCGAGCGAGCGCGGATTCTCCATCGACAAAGCGCCCGCGGATGTCGGGCACGCGTTCGCACAGGTGTGGCAGGGGCTGCTCGATGTGGTCGAAACCCACAACGGCGTGCGACTGCCGATCGATGTGAATGTCGCGCACCTTCCATCGCCGTCCGAGGACTACCCGGCCGGCGAGTAGCGCGTGCTATTTGACGCGAGTGATGAAGTCCTCGCGGTGGGCTGGCCGAAAAATCAGATCGAGGGCCAGCCACGTTGTTTTGGCGAACGGATAGCAGAGCACCGCGCCAAGTATTGAAAGGATCACTCCGCCGTACTGCAAAGCATCCCATGGTGGGTTCGGCCAGGTGACGACCATCACCACGAGAAAGCCAAACGCGAGCAGGATTTCCACTGCGATCAGGTTCATGGTGTAGGCGCCGAGGAAGTAGTCCGATTCGCCGCGCTCCAGCAGCATCCCGCAGGTCGGGCACCGCTGCTTTATCCTGAAAAATCCCTCGAAGAGCCTGGCGCCTCCACAGTTGGGACACCGAAGTAGAACCGCGCGCCCGAGGAGCCGCCAAGGCGACTGGTGCGAGATATTGGGCTGCTGATGGCTGGTCATGCGCGTCCGCGTGAGGTACCTCTTTAGGGCATAGAATGGGCCTTACGGGTTCCCTCAACCCTTTCCACGCAGCGGGTGTCAGAAGGTCGACAATGGGGTTGCTTGCCTACGAGTCTCGGAGCTCGGTGAACGATATCCAATTGATCACGCGGGTGGTCGCTGGCGATGCTGCCGCCGAGCGTGAGCTATACGAGACATATGTCGATCGCATTTACCGGCTGACGTTTCGTCTGGCTGGTGACGATGAGCTCGCACGGGATTTCACGCAGGCAACCTTCATTCGAGCTTTTGAAAAAATCGGGAGCTTTCGCGGCGAATCATCTCTTTCGACGTGGCTTCATTCAATCGGTGTTTCGGTGTCGCTCAACGGACTCCGGAAGACGAAGCGACTCAGAAACCGTGAAGCACCAATGGAAGAAGGATTGACGGTCGGGGCGGTGCCGGTCGAAGCGGAGCCCGATCTCAAAGAGAGACTGGCGAGGGCAATCGACTCGCTGTCGGACAAATACAGGGCGGTATTCGTGATGCACGACGTAGAAGGCTACACGCACGACGAGATAAGTGGGGCACTCAACATTCCGGTTGGAACGTCGAAGTCCCACCTCTTTCAGGCACGAAGCAAGCTGCGC
>DATHGO010000034.1:0-5856 GCA_035317585.1 Gemmatimonadaceae bacterium
AACACGAACCCCGTCGCCGGTCCGTTCTTCAACTTCACCGTCGCCGAGCCGATGGGGATCATCGGCATTATTGCGGACGACGCCTATCCACTGCTGGGACTTCTGAGCCAGATCGCGCCGGTGATCATTGCGGGCAACACCTGCGTCTGCCTGGCGTCGCAGGAATTCCCGTATCCGGCGATCGTTCTGGGCGAGCTGCTCGCGGTTTCTGATCTTCCTGGTGGCGTTGTGAACCTGCTCACCGGATTCAGGAAGGAGCTGGTGCCGACCTTCGCGACGCACACGCACATTCGCGGAGTAAACGCGGTCGTGAGCCAGGACGAGAAGAAGCAGCTCCAGCTCGGCGCGGCCGAGAGCATCAAGAGGGTACGCGCGCGGAAACGTGACGACGAGATCGACTGGACCGGTGAGAGGGCGCAGAGCGTCTACGAGATTCGCGACTTCATCGAGTTCAAGACGACCTGGCACCCAATCGGAGCGTAGCCCGCGCCCCGCAGCCCCGCCGACTGAGGCGCGAAGGCTGAGTTTGCACTAACCGGTGGGAGGCCACAATGAGACGGATGACTCTGCTGGTGACCGCGCTGCTGTCAGTTGGCGGGACCGTCGTCGCGCAAACGCGCACACTCAACGTCGGCGACGCTGTGATCAACTACGACATCTCGGGGCGTGGCCGGACCGTAGTGTTCATTCACGGCTGGACCCACAACATCAGCGTGTGGGATGACCAGGTGCCGGTGTTCAACAGGCGTTACCAGGTGCTACGCTACGACTCACGAGGATTCGGCAAGTCGACCGGATTCGACGACGAGTCAGCGGAGCCACAGGACCTGCTGGTCCTGCTCGAGGCGCTGCACATCCCTCACGCGTACATCGTGGGGCATTCTCGCGGGGGCGGGATAGCGCTTCGATTCGCGGCCGCTTATCCGGATCGGGTCGACGGACTCGTTCTTTACGGGTCGGCGCCGCCGGACGGTTTTCCAATGCCCCCGGATGTCGGTGCACTGTTCGGGTCGCTCTCAGGCATCGCGAAAAAGTACGGACTGGATTCCGTAGGGAAGCTTCTATTCACGACACAGCTCGCGTGGGTTCCGCCGGGACGCACGGATGTCACGGAGCGCTATCGCCGATTATGGGCGTCGTATTCGGGCAAGGATCTGCTCGACCCACGGCCGCAGTCGGGGCGCGTGCCGTTGCCAGGCATCGCACAACTTTCAGCGTTGAGGGTTCCGACCCTCGTCATCATCGGCGATCACGAGATGCCATTCATCGCGGCTGCCGCGGATACGTTTGCGCACCGCATTCCAAACGCGAAGAAGGTCGTGATTCCGAACGCCGGGCATGGCGCACACTTCGCGCAGCCGCTTACCTTCAACTCCGCCTTGCTTGATTTCTTCTACGCCGTGGAGCGGACCAAGAAGCATTGAATGCAATCGAGATGCGCGCGCTGCGCAAGGTTTACAAGGGTAGCGGAAAGTCCAAGCCTGGCGGCTCGTCCTACAGCGCGCGCTGGGCTCCGCCCGGCACGACCGCGCCCTCGTCGGGTGACGTGATTGCGCTCGAATCACTCGATCTCGACATCGGCGCTGGTGAGTTCTTTGGACTGCTTGGTCCGAACGGCGCCGGAAAGACGACGGCAATCGGGATTCTCACCACGCGCGTCCGCCCCACTTCGGGAAAGGCGATCGTCGCGGGCGCGGACGTGGTGGAAGACTCGGTGCGCGTTCGTCAGACGATCGGAGTTGTTCCGCAGCGCCCGAACGCCGACCTGAGCCTCAACGTGCTGGAGAACCTCCAGTTCCACGCCGCGTACTTCGGCATACACTTCGACGTCGCGACGAGGCGCGCGCACGAGCTGCTCGAGCGCCTGGGGCTCTCCGACAAAGCGTCGTCGAAGATGGCGGAGCTGTCGGGCGGCCAGCAGCAGCGGCTCATGATCGTGCGCGCGCTGATGCACGAGCCGGACATCCTCTTCCTCGACGAGCCGACGGTGGGGCTCGATCCGCAGGCAAGGCTCGGTCTGTGGGAGATCCTTCGCGATTTGCACGATCGCGGGCGCACCATCGTAATGACAACGCATTACATGGACGAAGCCGACAGACTGTGCGATCGCCTCGCCATCATCGACCGCGGCCACCTTCTCGCTCTCGACACGCCACGCGCGCTCAAGGCCAAGGCCCCGGGTGGTACGCTGCTCGAGCTGGTGCTGGACGGTGATGCGATGCCGGCCGCGGAGCTGGCGGAGGCGATAGCGGGCATCAGTAGAGTGGAGGCCCATGATGGACTTCTGCGCGCGCATAGCGATCGCGGCGGGCAGGTTCTGCCCGCTCTCATCGAAGTCGCGGAATCGACAGGGCGAACGGTTACGGACATTCGGTTGCTCCAGCCCAGTCTGGAGACGCTGTTCGTCTCTCTGACCGGAAGGAAGCTCGGATGACGGCGACCGCTCTGAACGCATCCCGGCCGGAAGTTCGGGCGTCATCGGTATTCTTCGCGCTGCTGCGACGCGACGTGCGAGTTGCGCGTCGTGAGCTGCCGTTCTTTTTGCTGCGGACGACGATGCAGCCGCTCATGTTCGTGATCGTGTTCGGGTATCTGCTGCCCAGGATGGGATTCATGGGGCGAGGTTACACGACCGCGCTCCTGCCCGGAGTGCTGGCGATCAGCCTCACTTTCTCGAGCATTCAGTCCGTCGCGCTGCCGATGGTTCAGGACTTCGGCTGGACGAAGGAGATCGAGGATAGACTGCTAGCGCCGGTTCCGATCTGGCTCGTGGCGGCGGAGAAGATCGTCTCGGGAGTGCTGCAAGGCGTGGTGTCGGCGCTGTTCGTGTTGCCGGTGGCGCGTCTCATCATGGGACCTATTCCCAATCTCACCTTCGGCCACGTCGGTGACGTGCTCCTGATCACGGTCCTCGGCGCCGCGGCCTTCTCTTCACTCGGCCTCTTCCTCGGCACCGCGATCCAGCCACAGCAGATCGGTTTGATGTTCGGAGTCATTCTCGCGCCGATGATTTTTTTCGGCTGCGCCTATTATCCGTGGGAGGGATTGAGCGTCGTACCGGTGATGAAGTATGCCGTTCTGATCAATCCGCTCGTCTACGTAGCGGAAGGGATGCGCGCGGCTCTGACGCCGGCGGCGCCACATATGGCGCTGCCGGTGGTGGTAATCGCGCTCCTCCTGATCACGGCGTTTTTCTGGGGACTGGGAATGAAATTCTTCATGAAGCGGGCGGTAGGGTAGTGGCCGGCGCACCGGCGATTGTCAGGAACGGGCCAGCCAAATTTGCGGGAGCGCCGGACACTGTGGAGATATCCATAGTGATGCCGTGTCTCAACGAGGCCGACACGCTCGCCCTGTGCATCAAGAAAGCGTTGGCGGCGATCGACGAGCATGGGATACGCGCGGAGATCATCGTCGCCGACAACGGCTCGACGGACGGCTCGCAGCAGATCGCGGAATCGCTCGGTGCGCGAGTTGTGCCCGTGACCATGCGGGGCTACGGCAGCGCCCTGATGGGTGGGATCGAGGCGGCACGGGGTCGCTACATACTCATGGGCGACGCCGATGACAGCTACGACTTCGGTGAAGTTCCGAAGTTTCTCGAGAAGCTGCGTGAGGGTTATGACATGGTGCAGGGCTGCCGCCTTCCGGCGGGGGGCGGAACCGTCATGCCCGGGGCCATGCCCGGTCTCCACCGGTGGTGGGGAAACCCGATGTTCTCAGCGCTCGCGCGTCATTGGTTCAACGTTCAGGTGAACGACGTTTATTGCGGCCTGCGCGGATTTACGAAGGAATTCTATACAGGTCTGAGACAGCGTTGCATCGGGATGGAGTTCGCGACCGAGATGATCATCAAGGGCAGTCTCTACGGTGCGCGGATCGCAGAAGTCCCGATAACGTTGTATCCGGACGGAAGGCTCGCCCACCCACCGCACCTGCGGACGTTTCGGGACGGGTGGCGTACGCTCCGCTTTTTTCTGCTCTACAGTCCCCGTTGGCTTTTCCTGATTCCGGGCGTGGCGCTGATTGTTCTGGGTTTGGCCGGATATGCGATTGGACTGCCGGGCGTTCGATTCCGCGGGATTCACTTCGATGTTCACACGCTTCTTTTCGCGAGCCTCGCCGTCATCTGCGGGTATCAATCGATCGTCTTTGCTGTGCTCACGAAGGTGTTTGCGATCAGCGAGGACCTGTTGCCTCCGGATCCGGTTCTGACGCGGGCCTTTCGCGTGATAAAACTCGAGACGGGGCTCGCTGTTGGGGCGGTGGCGATGGTGGTTGGCGCGTATTTCCTCTTCGACGCGCTCGCGATCTGGCGCGCCACGGGATTTGGAGATCTACAGTACGCCGTCACGATGCGATGGGTCATCCCCGGCGTTACGCTCGTGGCGCTCGGATTCGAGACGATTCTCGCAAGTTTTTTCCTGAGCCTGCTCGGCATGCGAAGGCGTTGAGTGGGCCTGTTCGCGAACGCCGTCGGCTATTTGCATGACAGAGGTATCCTTCATCGCAGAGTCACGGCGTTGGCGTCAGCAATCGCCCCGCTGCTGCCCGAGTCAGCGCGCGTCCTCGACGTGGGATGTGGAGATGGCTTGCTGGACCAGGCGCTTCTCGAGCTACGGCCCGATCTCCGGATTGAAGGAGTTGATGTACTGGTTCGACCACACACTCCCATCCGCGTCCGCGAATTTGACGGATCGCACCTGCCGTTTGCCGCTGGGGAGTTCGACGTCGCAATGGCCATCGACGTTTTTCATCATGCAGTCGATGCCAAAGCGCTAATGCAGGAGATGAAGCGGGTGGCTCGTGGATCGCTCGTGATCAAGGACCACCTCCTTCACGGGCTTCCCTCCGAGCTGATTCTGCGAGCGATGGATTGGGTCGGAAATTCGCGGCATGGTGTTCGATTGCCGTTCAGCTACTGGTCGGAAGCCGAATGGCGTAGCGCCTGGGATCAGTGCGGCATTCGTCCAGTGTCGATTCTTCGCCATCTACATCTCTACCCATTTCCGCTGTCGCTCATCTTCGAGACAGATCTGCACTTTATCGCGATGCTGGAGCCAACGCCTCGGCTCGCCGCGGAAGACGGCAGATGATTCCATCTCTCCGGATGTCCTGATGGTCGTAACGGTTTCGGTGTTTCTGATTCCGCTCATCGTGGCGGCCATCGCGATTCGTTACGAGCACAACCCGACGGTAATACGTATGTCCGGTTTTGCGGATGCCATTCTGGCGTCGCGCTGGCTACCCGCGGTTTGCGGACTGATATCAGTGCTGCCGATGGCATGGGTGTGGAGTGGCTCTCATTTCATTCCAAACATCGCGGATGAATCGGCGTACGTGCTACAGGCCGAGATATTTGCAAAGGGGAAGTGGTCGCTCGCCGCGCGTCCCCTGCCCGAATTCTTCGAGCAGATGCACGTCTTCGTGACGCCATTCCTCGCGTCAAAATATTTTCCGGGACAAAGTCTCCTGCTCGTACCAGGAGTCCTGGTTGGCATTCGACCACTCGTTCCGCTGCTGCTGATCTTCGGATCGGGCTTGCTCATCGTCGCCCTTTGCCGGCGGTTAACCAACGGGTGGGTCGCATTGCTCGTATGGGCGTTCTGGACGACTTCGCGGGCCAATCTCCGTTTTCTGCCGTCTTACTTCTCGGAAACAACGACAGTGTTTCTCTGGCTGCTCGGGTGGTGGGCGCTTTACGACTGGTATCTCAAGCCACGACGAAGAACGCTGATCCTGCTCAGCCTTTGCATCGCGTGGGCTCTCATCACCCGTCCTCTTACCGGGCTCGTCTTCGCTGTGCCGGCCATTACGGTTGCCGTCTGGTCGGCGCGGCGACATGGCCTGTTGGCG
>DATHGO010000035.1:0-8013 GCA_035317585.1 Gemmatimonadaceae bacterium
AGCGCGGCCTCGACCGATTCAGGCGTGCGCTTGGGCACCTTGTGCCACCAGCGATGGAGCTCGCTGAGAATCGTTTCGGTTGCGATGGAGCTGGCGAGTGCGCCGGACGCCGCTCCACCGACGCCGTCGGCGACGATGAGGATGAATGGCGCGGTGTGGACGGTAACGAGAGCGGGCGCGCTCATCGTCGCGATGTCGCCCGTCTCCAGATTCGCAATCAAAAAGGAATCCTGATTGTCATGCCTGATCAGGCCGACATTCGAGATCCCGAAAATTTCTGCAATCAATTTTGGCTCGAAAGGAGCGTAGTCTTGCGGTCACGGGAGAAGCGAGCGTCCCGGGTGCGACAAAAGATAGTGAAACGAATACAACGGGGGCACTACCCATGCGTATTACAAAGACTTATACCGCATTGCACTTGCAACCTGGAATTCGATGATGAAAGCTTGGACATATAGGGTTTTTACTTGTTGCGTCGCGATGGCGGGCGCGTCGTGCAGCCCCGGGACAGGTCCATCCGCGCCGGCTCCAGTTCCCGTGATCGTTCCGCCTCTCGTTCCCGCGCCCATTCCTCCTCCTTCGAGTCCCAAGCTGCCACCGGTTCCCGAGGTGCGCGGCCCGCTCCAGATCAGCGTCACGTATCCCAAGCCGGAGCAGCTCCTCACCGTTCGCGATTCGAATTTCATATTCGGCAGCGTCGGAACCGGGGGCGCCGCTCTTCGCATCAACGGAGTCTCTGTGCCCGTCTGGCCGAACGGCGCGTTCATGGGCTGGCTTCCGGTTCCACCAGATAGCGCGCCGCATTACGAGTTGCTCGCGAGAAACGGGACCGAAAGCGCACGCCTCGTGCTTCCGGTAAAGATTCCACCGTTGCCGGACACCACGCACCGCGACAAGGTGCTCGGCGATACCCTGCAACCCGTATTACCGCTGGATACGCTCGTACCCGTTTCCGGAAATGTTTTCGTCACTCTCGGCGCGCCCGGACCGGTGGACGATACGGACCGGGTGACTATCGCTCGCCCGGCTCCGGGAAATGGACAGGAATACAAGTGGTTTTTGTTCCCCGGCACCGTGGTGAGAATCACGGGCGAGCAAAAGGCGAGCGGCGACGACTTCGTGCGCATACAACTCGACTCGACGCAGGAAGCGTGGGTGCTGCGAAACGAGCTCCGGGCGCAGGCCACGTCCCCTGCGTCGCCGTCGACGTTCATCGGCGACTCGCTGGCTCCCGTTCGGCGAATCGGAGCGCTACGGGTTGAGCCGAGCCAGGAGTGGATCGACGTGATAGTTCCAATGACGGGCCCACCTCCGCCCTTCCTGGTGGAGGAAACGGATCGGACAATCTCGCTCCTGTTGTACGGCGTGATGGGAGCGCCAGTAGTCTCGATGATGACGGAGCCGACTGATCCCTATTTCAATAGCATCAGCTCGTCCACTCCGGAGCAGAGCAGAGTGCGGTACACGATAAACCTCAATCGTGCTCCGTTCGGCTACCTCGCACTGTGGCAGAACGGGGCTTTGACCTTGAGGGTGCGGCGTCCGCCCATGATCGCGGATGCCGCGTCTCCGTTGCGTGGGCTGACGATCACGATCGATCCTGGACATCCTCCCGCCGGAGCGACGGGTCCCACGCTGTTCTATGAAGGCGATGCGGTGCTCCAGGTCGGGTTCAGAGTACGCGATCTGCTCGCTCAGCGGGGAGTGAACGTCGTGATGACGCGTACCACTCCCGATCCGGTCGACCTCGGAGCACGCGCGATCATCAGCCGGCGTGCGAATGCCCACGCGTTTGTCTCGATCCACCTCAATGCCTTCCCCGACGGCGTCAATCCATTTGTCAACAACGGGTCCTTGACGCTTTATTTCTGGCCGCAGTCGATTCCATTGGGCGTGGCGACTCAGGCGGCGCTGCTTGCCGAGCTGGGGCTTCGCGACAACGGAATCAAGTTCCAGAATATTGCTGTAGCTCGCGGGACCTGGATGCCATCGATCCTCACAGAGGGAGCTTTCATCATCATGCCGGATCAGGAAGCAGCGCTGAGAACGCCGACGTATCAGGAGGCTTACGCCACCGCGATAGTGCGCGGGCTCGAGACCTACTTCGCATCGCTGGCCAGAAAGCCGTGAGATTGCTCGCGCTCGCGGCCGCGCTATTCTTTGGTGCGGCGCGGGCCGCCGGCGCTCAGCTCCCTCCCAATGATCAGTGGCGCACGCTCCGCACGCAGCATTTCCGTGTGCACTTTACCGCCCCGGTCGAAGAAGAGGCGCGCAGAGCGGCCGTCAACGCCGAGCGGGCATACGCCGAGCTGTCGACGGAGCTGGTCCCGCCGCGCGGTACTATAGATCTCGTCATCTCGGACAACGTCGATTTCGTGAATGGCTACGCGACGCCATTTCCCTCGAATCGAATCGTCGTCTATGCGCACCCGCCCACGGATGCTTCGGGGCTCCGCGACTACGATGATTGGAACGCGCTCGTGGTCACCCACGAGCTCACCCACATTTTCCATCTCGACCGCTCCCGCGGAATCTGGGCGTTCGGCCAGGCGATCTTCGGCCGGAATCCACTCCTGTTCCCGAATCTGTACGAGCCCCGATGGGTTCTGGAGGGTCTAGCCGTTTATTTCGAGTCGCGATTGACGGGAGTGGGGCGGCTCGAAAGCTCCGAGCATTCGATGATCGCCCGGGCTGCGGCGCTAGCCAATGGCCTGCCGACCCTCCAGGAGCTATCGCCGGGCACGTCGCGCTTTCCCGGCGGAGAGGTCATCTACATCTACGGCTCGCTGCTGTTCGACTACCTGTCGCGTACGCGCGGGCCGGGCAGCATTCGCCAGTTCGTCGAGAGCGGCGCCAAGACTCCGCTTCCCTTCATTCTTACTCTGACGTCGCGGAACGCATTCGGCATGTCGTTCCAGACCGCATGGCAGCATTGGCGCGACTCGCTGGTCCGCGAGATGCGCACGCCGCACGAAGTGATGCCGGGGTGGCGTCAGCTCACCAACACCGGCCGCGTCACGCTCTTCCCGCGGTGGCTCGGCGACACGACTCTCATTTACGCGGGCGACCGGGCGCGGGAGATGCCCTCAGCGTATACGGTGACTCTGTCCGGACACGAGACGCGACTCGGCCGGCGGAATGGAACGAGCCCCAACGTAAGAATGCCCGACGGCGGCATTCTCTTCTCACAGCCAGACTTCCTGGATCCGTACCACATCCGGAACGATCTCTACATCGAGAGAGGCGGATCGCAAACACGGCTCACGACCGGAGCGCGGTTGACCGCACCCGACGCGCGCGCCGATGGCGAGATCGTCGCCGTGCAGGACGAGCCGGCGACCACGAGGCTGGTACGGCTCTCGCGCGACGGACGCACCCTCGCGCCGATCACACCTACGAGCATCGATGTCCAGTGGGCAGACCCGCGCTGGTCCCCGGACGGCTCGCGCATCGCGGCCGTGAAACAGAGTCGCGGAAGATCCGAGATCGTCCTCCTGGATTCGGCGGGGAAGACAATCGATTCCTTCGGGGTCACGCACGCGATCAACTCGAGTCCGAGCTGGTCCCCGGACGGACGCCGCATCTATTTCGCCTCCGAGCGAAACGGCTCGCCACAGATCTATGTCGCGGATGTCACGACGTTCGCGCCGACCGTAGTGCGCGTAAGCGACGCGGCTACCGGAGTGTTCAATCCGGAGGTATCGCCTGATCAGACCGAGCTGGCGACCCTGTTGTTCAAGGCGGACGGGTTTCACCTCGGAGTTGCCCCGCTCTCGTCGGTCGCGCGGCTCGCCGACGCTGACAGCACGAGGACGAGTCCACGCGCTGCCTGCACGAACTGCCTGGCGATCGTGCCCGGGCTCCCGCCGCTTGGCGCGACTGACACTTCTCGCGCGACGGACTATTCGCCGTGGCTCTCCCTCTTGCCGCGCTATTGGATTCCGGTTTTTGAGAGTAGTACGACCGACGGATCATCCTGGGGCGCAGCATCGAGTGGCTTCGACATCGTGAATCGCCACAACTATGTCGTCGAAGCTCTTCACAATTCACGATGGGCCGAGAACTCCGCGTGGCTCTGGTACCGTTACTCGGGATTCGGCTTGCCGCTGATCGATTTGTACGCGTCGCAGAACTACTCGAACGCGAACTTCGTTTTCGTCGACAATGCCGGGAACGCCAGTGCGCCGTTCGGATTCACGGAGCGCGAGAGAATCGTATCGCTCCAGGCGACGTTCATTCGTCCGCGTTTTCGAAATTACACGCTTGCCTCGATTGGAGCAGAGCTCGATGGCCTCACCTACTCCACGCGGCCCGACACGGTGCTTCAGCACCTGTCGTCCTTCTTTTCTGAGGGACACAACTACCCGGCGTTGATTGCGTCGGCGGGATGGTCCAACGCGCAGCGACCGGGTTTGAGCATTTCACCCGAGGACGGAATCAGCACCATGCTGAACGGACGCCAGCGCTGGAGTGGAGGCACGACCGGCGGTTCCACTCGCAGCCTTGTCGGCGTGACGTCGGCCTACAAGTCGGTCGATCTTCCAGGCTTCGCGCACCATGTGCTGGCACTTCGCGCAGCCGGCGGGATCACCGACGACAGAAGTCCCGATCTTTTTTCGGCTGGAGGAATCAGTGGGACATCGCTGGAGGCGTTCCCCGGTTTTTCAGTCGGTCAGCAGCGACGAACTTTCGGGGTACGCGGGTATCCCGCTGGATCAGAAGGTGGAATTCGCGCGTATTCGGCCGCGCTGGAGTATCGAGCGCCACTCGCAGCACCGTCGCGCGGCTATCGTTTCATCCCGGTCTTCGTCGATCGGACTTCGCTGACGCTTTTCGGAGAGACTGGGCGGGCGTTCTGTCCCGCGAGCGCCGATATCACGAATGGAGTCTGTAGCGCCGGCAATATCGGGAACCCCGTGATGACTTCTGCCGGAGCCGAGCTCAATATCGACACCGGTGTTCAGCTCGACGTGCAAGCGCGAATTCGGTTGGGACTCGCATTTCCGTTGATCAATCGAGAGCACCTCGGAGCAGCTAAGGCGCAGGTGTACGGCACATTTGGGGCTTCGTTCTGAAGCGTCAGTGCGCGTGTATCTAAGCAAACCGGGATTTCTTTAGCACTCGCTCAATCCCGACGCTCGCGAACCGTCGGCACTGTTTTCGACGAACCGATCAGCGATCCATTGCCTTTCCGCGATCTAACTCCAGACCTGCGGTGTACTTAGAGGGGAGGGGACAAGCGCCAATCTTTTCCCGACCGGGTGCGCGATATGCACCCCTTGCTCGATAGATCTCGATTCATCCCAAGGTGGAAAAAATGGGGTCGAGCATCTATTAGTGATGTGGATTACGTAAGGCGTTGTCATGTAAAGAGATACGTAAACACTGGCGCGGACTCACGAATACCGGTAGAATGCCTGCCCGCATCGAAATCACCGATGCCCAAGCGTGCAGTTCCAAGTCCGTCGTCTTCTTACTTGACACCCTTTTTATACTGCGGAGTTTGTACTAATGCCCATACCTGCCGTCCCGCCCCAGGGCGAAGCCCAGCTGAATGACAACGCACGGACCGTGATCGGAAAGAGATATCTGATCAAGGACGGCACGGGCACGCCTGTGGAGCAGCCGGAAGACATGTTCTGGCGCGTAGCGGGAACGGTCGCTGAAGCAGATCGCCGTTATGGAGCGAGCGACAGCGAGGTCACGGGCATGGCAGAAGACTTCTACCGTCTGATGGTCGAGCGTCGCTTCGAGCCGAACTCTCCGACTCTCATGAACGCGGGACGTCCGCTGGGGCAGCTGTCCGCCTGCTTCGTTCTGCCGGTAGAGGACGCGCTCTCCAATGGGCGCGACGGCATCTACGACACGCTGCGCGCGATGGCCCTCATCCATCAGTCAGGTGGTGGGACGGGCTTTGGTTTCTCGAAGCTGCGAGGTAAGGGATCGATGGTTCGCTCGACGACCGGAGTTGCATCCGGTCCGGTGTCGTTCATGAAGCTCTACGATGCGTCGACCGATGCGGTGAAACAGGGCGGCACGCGCCGCGGCGCCAACATGGGAATCCTGCGCGTCGATCATCCCGACATCCTGGATTTCATAAACTGCAAGGAAGACCTGACGCAGATTACGAACTTCAACATCTCGGTTGCCGTCACGGACAAGTTCATGACGGCCGTAAAGAACGGCACGGGCTACGATCTCATCGATCCGAGCAACGGCAAGGTCACGGGCCAGCTCGACGCGCGGACGGTCTGGGACAAGATGATCGACGGAGCCTGGAGGACGGGTGAGCCGGGCTGTTTCTTCATCGACGAGGCGAACCGCTACAATCCGGTGCCGCACGTCGGACAATACGAAGCGACGAATCCCTGCGGCGAGCAGCCGCTCCTCCCCTACGACGTCTGCAACCTTGGCTCGATCAACGTCGGGTACTACGTGAAGGACGCCCAGATGGATTGGGACGCGCTCAAGCGCGACATCCACCTTTCCGTTCACTTTCTCGACAACATCATCGACGTCAACAAGTACCCGCTTCCCGAGATCGACGCCCTCTCCAAGAGAATTCGCCGCATCGGCTTCGGCATCATGGGCTTCGCTGACGCGCTGGTACGGTTGGGCATCGCCTACAACACGATCGAAGGCGTCGAGTTCGGACGCCAGCTTCAGAAGTTCGTCGACGTCGAGTCCAAGCGTGAGAGCGAGCGGCTCGCCAACGAGCGCGGACCGTTCCCCGAATGGGCCAGATCGATCTGGGGTCCGGCCGAAACGTGCGCGCGCGATGCCAGGGGTAATCGCGTTCGCCCGATGCAGATGCTGCGTAACTGCAACGTCAACACGATCGCGCCCACGGGCACGATCTCGATCATCGCCGGCTGCTCTTCGGGCATCGAGCCGCTTTTTGCCGTTGCGTTCATGCGGAATCAGGCTGGCGCGCTGATGCCGGATGTGAACGAAGACTTCGTCGCGATCGCGAACAGGGAAGGCTGGTACTCCGACGAGCTTATGGAGAAGATCGCGAAGGAAGGGCACATCCACTTCGACGAGGTTCCGGCCCAGTGGCAGCGCGTCTTCGTCACCGCCCACGACATCACGCCCGAGTGGCACGTCAGAATGCAGGCCGCCTTTCAGGAGAATTGCGATTCCGCGATTTCCAAGACGACCAACTTCCCGCACGCGGCGAGTCCCGAGGACGTGCGCGAGATCTACGAGCTTGCCTACGCGCTCAAGTGCAAGGGTGTGACGGTGTACCGCGACGGCTCCCGCGACAATCAGGTTCTATCGACCGGCGCGACGCAGCAGGCAAAAGCGGAGCGTGAAGGCAAAGCCGATGCGAGAGCCGAGCGTGGCGAGCTGCACGGCACCATTGCGGAGCTCGAGGCCGATAACGCGAGACTCAAGCAAGCTCTGTTCGACACGGAGGCCGAGAATCTTCAGCGCCGTGCCAAGAGAGCGCGGCCGGATACGCTGCGCGGAATCACCACGCGTATCGAGACGCCGCTCGGCACCATGTTCCTCAACATCACCGAAGATGATCGTGGTCAGCCCTTCGAGGTATTCATCAACCTCGGTAAGGCGGGCGGCGCGGCAATGGCGGACGCCGAGGCAATGGGACGTCTCATCTCGCTGGCGCTGAGATCAGGAATTCCAATTCGCGAGGTGCACCGCCAGTTACGCGGCATCGCGTCGGACAAGGCAATCGGCCTCGGACCCAACAAGGTACTGTCCGTTCCCGATGCGATAGGAATCGCGCTGGAGAAATGGATGCGGGAGAAGCAGGGCGTGCAACAGGACCTCGGCGGCGCGCTCTCAGCGCCACCGGTGGAAATCGTACAGCCCAATCCATCGCCGGTCGTCAATTCCGGCGAAGCGGGTCAGACGCAATTCGGATTCGACGCAGTCAATCGCAGCGAGTCGTTCATCGGGACGTGTCCGGATTGCGGATCGTCACTCGAGTTCGCCGAAGGCTGTGCCAAGTGTCACGTGTGCGGATTCAGCGAGTGCGGCTGACGTAGG
>DATHGO010000036.1:0-16796 GCA_035317585.1 Gemmatimonadaceae bacterium
TCGGCCGGCACCTCCAGATCGCAGGTGACCGCCTTCGCGAGACTCACCGGCCGCCGGCGCAGAAATCCCGCGAACAGGAATTCGTCGATCGTCGGTGGCAGCGGCGCCGACGCCGAATAGACTGAGGCCGGATCCGCTCCGATCGCGATCACGACGGGCATCCGCTCTCCCTTCTCCGCCATTTCGCGCCAATGGGCCGCACCGACCTTGTGCCGCTGCCAGTGCATCGCGAGGGTGCGCAGGCCAAGTACCTGGACCCGGTACATCCCAACATTCCTGATGCCGCGCTTTGGATCCTTCGAGATCACCATCGGCAGCGTGATGTACGGGCCGCCATCCTCGGGCCAGCACGTCATTATCGGCAGCTTCGACAGATCCACCTCGTCGCCCTTCAGCACGATTTCCTGACACGCCGGCTTGCCGCTTCGGACGCGCGGCGGAAACTTGCCGAGCTCAAGCAGACGCGGAAGCATCGAGAGCTTGCCCATGATGCCCTCGGGCACCTTGAGATCGAGCATTTCGGTGATGCGCGCGCCAATCTCGTCGAGATCATCCACGCCCAAGGCCAGCGACATCCGCCGCATCGAGCCGAAGAGATTTATCACAACCGGATACAGGGACCGCTCACCATTATCGAGAATCACATTCTCGAAATAGAGCGCCTTCCCGCCCCCAGGCTGTTTCATCACACGATCAGCGATCTCGCACAACTCGAGACGCGCGTTGACGGGCTCACGAATTCGCGCCATCTCTCCGGCGCGATCGATGGCTGAGAGGAACTGCGAGATGTTATCGAGGCTCACTTGGTTCGAATCGCGGTGATGGGACGTTCCCCGACGTGAATCGCCGCGACTCCGAACGAGAGGCTCGACCACGTCACCTTCGCGAATCCCGCATCTGTCATTTTCTTCGCCAGCTCCTCTTCGACGGGGAAGTTCGCAACCGATCGCGGAAGATAGGTGTACGCCGTGCGATGTCCGCTGATCAAGCGGCCAATCAGAGGCAGCACGCGGTGGAAGTACGTCTGATACAGCGCTCGCACGACGCGCATCCGCGGCGTCGAGAATTCGAGTATCACGAAGCGGCCGCCAGGAGCGAGCACGCGAAACGCTTCCCTGAGCGACGCCTCGAGGCCGGCGACATTCCTGATTCCGAACGCCACGATCGCGCCCGCGAGCTGACCCGACGCCAGTGGCAACTGCACCGCGTCGGCCGTCACCGGCGCTATTCGCCCGCCCGTCACTTTTTTCGCGCCGGCCCTGAGCATCGGCTCGGCGAAGTCAGCGCCTATGACCAGCCCCCGAAAGCCGGGCAAACTCGAGATCTCCGATGCGACGTCCATCGTTCCCGCGCACAAGTCGAGGTATCGACCCGCCTGATCATGCTCGACTCCGAGGCGAGCAATTGCTTTGCGCCGCCATCGCCGGTCGATGTTGAGGCTGAGTACATGGTTCAGGAGATCGTATCGCGGGGCGATCTCGGAGAAAATCCGCTGTACGTACGCGCGTTTCTCAGCGCCACCGGCAGCGGCGGCACTGGCAGTCGCCCTGTCTATGTCGGTGGCCAGCATCCTCCGAAAGTTGCCCGGCAACCGCGTGCGGGGCAAGCTATCTTACTCGCGCCTCCTCACATGACGCCCAAGTCCTACACCGACGTATCCGACCAGCAGGTGGTCGTCTTCGCCCAGGAAGGGCGCGAGGACGCCTATCGCGAGCTGATCAAGCGCTATGAGCGCCCCGTCTTCTCGCTCATATACCGCATGGTGCGCGACAATGAGACCGCCGAGGACCTGGCGCAGGAAACCTTCATCAAGGTTTTGAACAACATCGACCGCTACCGGCCGGAGTTCAAATTCTCGAGCTGGCTGTTCAAGATCGCGAACAACATTACCATCGATCACCTCCGTCGACGCCAGATCGACACCATCAGTATCGAGGGATCACCGGACGCGGTAACGGCCGAACGAGCGCGTGCGACGTCGGTCACGGTGACAAGCGGGGGCGAATCACCCCTCGAAGAGCTCGAGTCGAAGGAGCTCGGGGCCGCCATAGAGACGGCGATTGCGCGGCTTCGCCCCGAGTATCGCGCCTGCATCATCCTGCGGCACGTCGAGGATTACTCGTACGACGAGATCGCGGAAATCGTGAAGCTCCCACTGGGGACGGTAAAGACCTACATCCACCGGGCCCGGCAGGAGCTGAGGGAGTATTTGGGGGACCTGAAATGACCTCCCGGACCGCTGTTTTGGCAGTCGAAAACTGGCCGAAAAAGACTGAAACCTGTCCCGTACCAAACCCGTAAGCAATACGTGAGGAACCCATGATCGAGCACGATTTCGACGAAGATTTCGTCCCCATTGCGGCCGAGTTACAGCGACTGCCCTACCTGTCGCCGTCTCGGGATTTTGCCGATCGCGTCATTTCCGGAATAGACCGTCTGCATGCCGCTCAGGCGCGAGCTTCCCATGAGGGTAATTCCATAGTCGCCTCCAGGCACTTGGAGCTCCAGCAGGGTGGACAGCAGGCGGTCGTTCCGCGGCGCCGGATGGGCGTCGTGCGCGCAACGGGAACAGCGGTGACCGGTGTTGCCCTCCTCGCGGCCGCGGCCTTCATGTTCTTCGAGGTCGACCTCCTCACCGCGATCCTCTCCGCCGCCGTAGTTCAGTACTCCTTCGTCATCGCGGCGGTCGGCGCGCAGATCGGCGCCCTGGTGCTGGGGCCGTCGACGATCGCTTACCTCCAGGCTGGGGCACTTCAGGCCGTCGTCCTCTACATGATGCTGGTAGTCGGATTGGTCGGCGGATATGCCGCGATCCGCACCGCGGCTCACATCGCCAAACGCAAGGCAGCGTAAATGAAACCCCTCCTGCTCGGTGTCTCTCTATTGGTTGCGGCCGCGGCCGTGCAGGATGCGCATGCCCAGAACGGCGGTTTCGCTCGATTCACGAGGTACCAGCAGGGTGACCTCGTCATTCCCGCCGGCACCACAACATCGGGCTCGGTGCTGGTAGTCCGGGGGAACCTCGACGTTTATGGAAATGTCGACGGCGCCGCGACCGCGATAATTGGCGACGTCATCGTGCACGAGGGTGGAAGAGTTCGTGGTGGAGCGGTCGCGCTCATCGGGCACGTCCGCAACGAAGGCGGATCGATCATGGGGGTCATCAAGGACGTCGGCGCGACGCACAACCGGTCGACGGTAAGCTTCGGCGGGCGACCGCGGACGACACTCGGCTCTCTCGCCGCTGCGTTCCTCTGGCTCGTGGTGCTTCTCCTTGTCGGAACGTTCGTCCTCTTCTTCCTTGGCGACTACTTCAAGCGCGCCGTAGAAGTCGTCACCAACGAGACTGGCCGCTCTCTCCTCACGGGTGTGCTCGGCGGACTCGCATCGATTCCCGCTCTCATCGCGATCGTCATCGCCATGGCGATCACGATCATCGGGATTTTCTTCATCCCGTTCGGCGTCGCGGCTTTCCTCATCGCCGTCTCGGGAATTGCGATACTCGGCTTCCTCGCCGTGGCACAGGTGGCCGGTATCGCGATCGCGGGCAAGCGAGAGGCGGAGACTCCGGCCGGGCAACAGCTGCAGTTTCTCTACACGGGAATTCTTGCCTTCAGCGCTCTGTGGATCATCGCCGCGGCCTTCACCTGGTTCCCGATTCTGGGCGCGATTCTCCGCATGCTCGCCTTCTCGGTGACGTTCGTCGCCGTCGCCACGGGGTTCGGCGCGGTGATTCTAGCCTGGTGGCGCAGCAGACCCAAGAAGAACGCAGTAGCTGTCTAGAGCAGCCCCTTCAAACGCCCAGCCAGCTCGAATAGCGCCTGGGCCGCGGGCGTCTCCGGCTCGCTGACAACGATCGGCTCGCCACGATCTGCGCCTGACAGAACTCCCGGAAAAAACGGAATCTCGCCGAGCAAAGGGACATTGAGCTCGTCGGCGAGTCGCTTTCCTCCCCCGCTGCCAAAGATTCTGTGCTTTGCCTCGCAGTTCGGACAGATGAAGTAGCTCATGTTCTCGACGATGCCGAGAACGGGGACCGCCACCCGCTCGAACATCTTGGCACCGCGCAGAGCATCACCCGATGCGACCTCCTGCGGCGTGGTCACGATGATGGCGCCGTGCACCATCGTCGCCTGCACGAGCGAGAGCTGCGCGTCGCCGGTGCCGGGCGGCATGTCGACGAGGAAATAATCCAGCTCGCCCCACTGCACGTCGCGGAGGAACTGGGTGATGATCTTCATGATGATCGGCCCGCGCCATATCGCCGGCTGGTCGCGCTCGATCATGAAACCGAGGCTCATGATTTTGACACCGTGCGCCTGTAGCGGGATGATCTTCTCGTTCTCGACCGGCGGCGCGGCGTTGATGCCCATCATGCGCGGGATGTTCGGGCCGTAGATGTCGGCGTCCATTAATCCGACGCGCGCACCTTGCTTCGCCAGTGCGACCGCAAGATTTGAAGCGACGGTGGATTTACCGACGCCGCCCTTGCCGCTCGAGATGGCGATGATGTTTCCGAGGTTGGGGTAAGCGACGGGGGTTGGGGCGGGCACGGCAGCGCGCTGTGACTGCGGCTCCTGCCCCATGACAGGCAACGTTCGCGATGCAGCGCTCTTCGGGGTTGGAGGGGCTGTGGACGCCGACGGTGCAGTGGCGGCTCGGGATGTTGTCGTCCCCACCGCGGCTGCCCGCGTAGAGGGTTTGTTGGCCTGCGAAGCGTCTTTCACATCCACGCGCACATCGGTCACGCCGGGAACCTGTTGCAGCGTTTGTCTGACTTCGCGCACGACTGTCGCGTCGTCGTCAGGCGTGAGGAAGAGGCTGAGCCTCACCTTGCCATCAGTGGTAGTCGCAATGTCGCGAATCATTTCGGCTTCCAGTACGTTGGCGCCGAGGCGGTTATTCCGGATGCGCGAGAGCGCATCCGTTACGCGTTCCTGGAGATTGGGCGTCATCCGCTGGATTCTTCCGTGGCGAGAACGGCTTTCAGCTCCGAAACCCTGAGCTTGAGTTGCACCTCAATGCCCTGAATGAAGGTGGCGGGCGAGCAGTTGCAGTCCGGGCAGCCACCCTTGATCAACAACACGGCGGTGCCGGTTGAGGGATCGAACACCTGCAGCTCGATCGCGCACTGCTCGATCCTCAGAATCGGCAGAATCTCCGCGAGCTCGTGGCGGATTTGGTGCTCGACATCTTCTGGGGGGCGGGATCGTTTGCGGCGGAGAACGCTCATGTCCGCAAGTTAGGCGGCGCGCGGCGAGGTTGCTACGGGCTGGCGCTCACGCCACCCCCGCCTTGTCCTCAGCGCGGAGGAATTCTCGCGCCGAGGCCACAACTTTGTGCCGCACGGACTCGAGGTTGCCGTCGATGAGCGCACCGGCTGCTCTCGCGTGACCGCCACCGGCGAACTGCTTGGCAAACTTGTTCACGTCTACATCGCCCGTGCTCCGGAACGAGACCTTCACCTTGTCGTGCCCCAGGTCCCGGAAGAAAATCGCGAGGCGCGTCCCGCCGATCGAGCGCGGATGTTCCGCAATCCCTTCCAGATCCTCCGAGCGCAGGCCGTACTGTTCCGCGGCGCCCGCCGCAACCGAGATCCACGAAATTCCATACTCGGGATCGACTTCCAGTGTCGCCAGCGCATCGCGCAACAAGTGAAGCTTTCCCACCGGCATCGATGCGTAGAGTCGACCATACATCTCCTCTGGCTCGACCCCCGACGCGATCAACTGCCCCGCGATGCTGAGGCAGCGAGCCGTCGTGTTGCTGAAACGGAAGCCCCCAGTATCAGTGAGCAGGGCGATGTACAGTGCTCGTGCAATGTCCGGCGTCACTTTGAGACCGAGACAGATCGCAAAATCGTAGATCAACTCTCCCGTCGCGCACGCGGCGGTGTCGGCCACCATCAGCTGGCTGGGCGGCTCGTCGCTTGGCAGGTGGTGATCGATTACCAGCTTGGGAATCGTGAGCTTGCGTACCGCTTCCGCGAGGACGCCAAGTCGCTTCACATCGGAGATGTCGAGAACGATCAGTACATCGGCGTCCTTGAGGCCCTTCGCTCCCATGTCGCTCGCATCCCGGACATCATCGCCGAGGAGGAACTTGTACATGTCCGGCCAGGGCGTGGGGTTGACGATCTTCGAGCGGATTCCCATCTGGCCGAGCAGCCGCGCGAGCGCCGTCTCGGAACCGCAGCCGTCGCCGTCCGCATTAATGTGGGTGGATATTGCGACAGAGCGTCCCGCGCGGAGCTCCTGCGCGAGACGCTCGATCGCCTCCCGTCGTTGCTGGGGGACGCTTAGAAGGTCAAGCACTGCCTTCCGCGCGGGCCAGCTTCGAGTGCGATCTGCTGTAGAAGAAGTAGATCGCGAGCCCGATGATCATCCAGACGATCAGTCGCTCCCACGTCGCCCTCGGCAGGCTTGTCATCATGTAGCCACAGATCAGAATTCCGAGAATCGGAACCACCGGGACAAATGGCGTTCGGAACGGTCTCGCCAGATTGGGCGACTTGTAGCGCAGAACGATGATGCCCGCGCAGACAATTACGAATGCGAGCAGGGTTCCTATCGACACTAGTTCACCCAGCAGGCCGATCGGGAAGAGTCCAGCGACGATGCCGGCGACGATACCCGTGAGAATCGTGGTCACATAGGGCGTCTTGAAGCGCGGGTGAACCTTTCCGAAGACGGGCGGAAGGAGTCCGTCGCGCGCCATCGAGTAGAAGATGCGCGGCTGACCCATGAGCATCACCAGCACAACCGATGCGAGGCCCGCGATCGCGCCGATGTTGATGATCGAGCCAAGCCAGGCGAGCGCAGGGCCTGCCTTCTCGATTGCCACGAACACCGGGTGCGGAACATCCAGGTCGGTGTAGTGCGCCAATCCGGTCATCACCAGCGACATGAGGATGTAAAGCACGGTACATATCGCAAGCGAGCCGAGAATTCCTATCGGCATGTCCCTCTGCGGATTCTTCGCCTCCTGCGCCGCCGTAGATACCGCGTCGAATCCGATATAGGCGAAGAATACGACCGCGGCACCACGGACGATTCCGCTCCAGCCGTAATGTCCGTATTCACCGGTGTTGGGTGGAATGAACGGATGCCAGTTGGCCTGGTTCACGTACATGAACCCGAATCCGATCACGAGGAGCACGATCGTGATCTTGAGAATGACGATGAAGTTGTTGAAGCGTGCTGATTCCTTGATGCCGATGACGAGGAGCGTTGTCATGAGAGCGATCAGCACCATCGCGGGGAGATTGACTACTGCCCCGGTTTGTGAGAATCCCGCGGGGTGGATGACCGCTTGCGTCACGGAGTCGATCGCGGCGGTCTCATGGTACTGCAAGGGCGCATTGGTGAACGCAGCCGGCATGTGAATCCCGATCTGCTCCATGAACGCCGTGAAGTATCCCGACCAGCCCACCGCCACGGTGGAAGCGCCGAACAGGTACTCGAGGATCAGGTCCCACCCGATAATCCAGGCGACGAATTCACCGAGCGTCGCATACCCATAGGTGTAAGCGCTGCCGGCGATCGGTATCATGCTCGCGAACTCGGCGTAGCACAGGCCCGCGAAAAGGCATCCAAATCCGGACACAATAAACGAGAGGACAATTGCGGGCCCCGCGTATTGGGCCGCCGCGGTTCCGGTCAGCACGAAAATACCGGCGCCGATGATCGCGCCGATGCCCAGCGTGGTGAGGTTCAGCGCGCCGAGTGCGCGCCGGAGCGTGTGCTCCGTGGATTCACCCGCCGCCTCCGACTGCAGGACAGCGATGCTCTTCTTCGTCATCAAGCCCATTAGAAAAACTCCGAAAGCGTTGGTAGAGTGACGCCGGGACTCCGAATCATTCGACACTGCAGAGGCGTCAGAAGTTGTGTTGACGCGTAAAGCAATGTCAAGGAAACGCGTATAGCAACGAGCGCCCCCTTATAGCGAGTAGTTGGGTGCCTCGCGCGTTATCGTGACGTCGTGCGGATGGGATTCGCGAAGACCGGCGGCCGTGATCCGGACGAACTCCGATTCGGTGCGGAGCTGCTCGATGTCGGCGCACCCGACATATCCCATTCCGCTGCGAAGGCCGCCCACCATCTGGAACAGCACGTCGCTCACGGGACCCTTGTATGGAACACGCCCCTCGATTCCTTCGGGCACCAGCTTCTTGGCGGACATCTCGCCTTCCTGAAAATATCGGTCGGCGCTTCCATCCTGCATCGCGGAGAGACTCCCCATCCCGCGAATCATTTTGAAGCGGCGGCCCTCGAGAAGAAGCGACTCACCCGGACTCTCCTCGGTGCCGGCTAGCATTGATCCCATCATCACGCTGGAAGCGCCTGCCGCCAGCGCTTTCACGATGTCGCCGGAGTATTTGATTCCGCCGTCGGCTATCACCGGAATGTCGCCCGCGCCCTCGACCGCATCGAAAATCGCGGTGAGCTGGGGAACTCCCACGCCGGTGACGATGCGCGTCGTGCAGATGGAGCCGGGCCCGACGCCAACCTTCACCGCATCGACGCCGCGCTCTACCAGCGCCCGCGCGCCCGCACGCGTCGCGATGTTTCCGGCTACGAGCTGCACGTCGGGGAACATCTCGCGCACCACCGACGTCGCCTCGAGAACACCTTCGGAATGGCCGTGCGCGGTATCGACGATCAGCACGTCGACTCCCGCATCGACCAGCGCCCGGGCGCGATCGCGGTAATTCGCGGCGCCGATTGCCGCCGCGACACGCAGCCGGCCGTGCTGGTCCTTGTTCGCGTTCGGGAAGTCGCGGCGCTTGTGGATGTCCTTGACGGTGATCAACCCGCGGAGAATTCCCTGGTCGTCGACGACGGGAAGCTTTTCGATCCGGTGCTTTCCGAGTATCGCCTCGGCTTCGTCGAGCGTGGTACCTACGGGCGCGGTGACGAGGTTCTTCGACGTCATCGCTTCGCGAAGCGAGCGATCGAGGTTGCGCTCGAACTGGAGGTCGCGATTGGTGATGATTCCGACGAGCCTGTCGTCGCGATCGACGATGGGAACGCCGGAAATCTTGAAGCGCTTCATCAGGGCGACCGCTTCGCGGAGTGTCCCATCGGGTGAGAGCGTGATCGGATTCAGGATCATTCCGCTCTCCGATCTCTTCACCCGGTCGACCTCGGCCGCTTGCCGGTCGATCGACATGTTCTTGTGAATGACGCCGATTCCGCCCGCCCTGGCCATCGCCATTGCCATGTCCGATTCGGTGACCGTGTCCATGGCGGCGGAAGCGAACGGGACGTTGAGGGCGATTCCGCGTGTGAACAACGAATTCGTGGTCACGTCCTTGGGATGGACGAGCGAATGTCGTGGCGTCAGCAGAACGTCATCGAAGGTCAGAACGACATCATTTCTGACCCGAGGTAACCCTTGTTCCGCAGCCGCCGACCCCTTGATGCGCGAAAGCCCGCTTCCGGCTTTTGCCGGAGAGGCGGGCTTACTCGATGGCCGAGTTGTGGTTGCCATAGCTAAATGTATGGCATTGTGCGGGTTGCGTCCAGAGGTCGGTCTATGCAAAAAGTCGCAGCCAGAATGGTACCTGGCTGCGACTTTTGTCACTCCGGGTCACCTCTGACCGACTACGGGAATACCGACGTCGGCTGGGGCTGGTCCTGCTGTGGGAGGCGAATCTTCGGCGCCTGTCCGTAATTCCATTGGAAGGTCACGTACGTCGCTCTCACGCCGAACCGTCGCGCCGTGATCTGCTGCAGATTGTCGTCGCCGGCCTTGACCTTGAAATACATGGTGTTGAACGGATCCGCGAAGCGAACCGCGACGCTCATGTTGTCGCCATCGAGCTTTTTGCGCAGCGTGATGTTGGTCATCTGGATCGAGGAAAAACGTCCCTTTTCGATGTTCACGGGCGCCCGATAGAAGTAATTCGCCTGGAGAGTCACTGTCGGAGTCACCTGAGTGGTGGCGTTGAGTCGGTAGGACCAGGTTACCGCGTTCGACGACAGGGCCGACTGCGAGCCGCCATCGGTCACCATCTTGAAGAGGTTGAATCCCCCGAACGCATTCAGTTTCGGGCCAAGTCGCAGTGAGCCGTTGAGGTCAGTGCCCCACGAATCAGACTTGTCGAGATTCTGGAAGTTTATCGATGTTACTTCGCGTCCTTCGACGGTATCAGCGGTGTTGATGTTGACACGAATGACGTCCGTGGTGTGACGATAGAAAGGTGACAGCTGCAGCGAGCCGAACTGTCCCGTCTTGCTCATACTAAGCTCGAACGCGTCTGTATATTCGGGATTCAGCCGCGGATTCCCGATGAAGACGTTCTGCTGGTCGAAGAACACCGGGAACGGATTCAGCTCCTGCGTTCCGGGTCTCCGAATGCGCCGCGAGTAGCTCACCTTCACCTGGCTCTGATCGCTCGGCTTGTACATGATGACGCCGCTCGGGAAGAGGCTGTGGTAGTTGTACGGAATGCCCTGCGCCCCGGCGAGATCAAAGCTTCGGTTTGCCCACTCGGCGCGGAGTCCGGCCTGCAGGTCGAACTTGCCAACGCTCTGGCTCAGCACACCGTAGCCGGCGTGCACGTGCTCGTCGAACTGGAACTTGTTGCTCAGATTGCTCTGGACCCAGTTGCCGTTGCCGAGGTCGTCCTTGAACACGAGGAAATCCCGGTCGAGCCAGCGCCCGGTTTCTTTCAGGCCGCTTTCCAGCTTCGTGCTCGCGGTGAGCGGCCGCGTGTAATCCGTCTGCATCGTGAGCTGGCGGGTCAGCGCGCTCGTGCCGTCGATCTCGCCCTGCGTCGATGGACCCGAGCTGGTGCCGTCCGGATTCTGCGGCTCTCGCCAGAGCAGGGTGTTGTCTTCGTCTCTCGTGCGGTTGAATCGCACTTCCGCCGAGAGCTCATGCTTGCGCGGCTCGATCGTGTGCTTGATCGAGAGTGAGTTGTCGAACACGAGCCCTCTCGCCTTGTCGTTGCGATCGATCACGTATCGGTCGAGAAACGCCTGGGTCGCATCAAGCTCGGTGTAACCGGCGAGTGCGCCGTCATTGGAGTGCCTGCGGTTGAGCGACAGCGAGTTGGAGAGGACGTCCTTGTCGGTCAGCTTGTAGTCGATGTTGCCCGTGAAGTTGTGACCGGCGTTGATCGTCCGGCCATCGATGTCCTGATTCGTGTAGGACAACGGCGAGCCTGCAGGATCGTAGCGAAGGCGGTCGTTGATGCCGACGATCGCGCGATCGTCGGCGTTGTATCCGTAGGTGCCGAACAGCGTGACCGGCCCGCTCTGATAGCCCAGATTGGTGCCGGTGTTGAAGCGGCTGGGAGTGGCAAAGCCGGTGTTGAGTCCGCCGCTCAGGCCGAGGTCAGTGTTCGCTTTGAGAACAATGTTGATGATGCCCGCCATCCCCTCCGGATCGTATTTGGCGGATGGATTTGGCACGACCTCGATGCGCTCGACGATGTTCGCCGGAATCTGCTTGAGGTAGGCGGAGAGCTGAGTGCCGGTAATCGGAGTCGGACGTCCGTTGATCTGCACGGCGACGTTCTCGTTACCACGCAGACTTACCTTCCCTTCGCCGTCGACTTCCACAGAGGGAGTGGCCGCAAGTACCTCGCTGGCATTCGCGGCCGCGGGCGCGATGTCCTTCGCTCGGTATGTATTGCGATCGGGCTCGATCACGACGGTCGGTCGCTCGCCCTGCACCTGAACGCTTTGCAACGTCACCGAAATGCGCGTTAGCTCGATCGGATCGAGGGACGCGCGTGGCGCTGCGTCCGTGATCGTGAAAGCGATGTTGCGCGGCCGGAAGCCGATGGAAGCCGCGCGCAGGTAGTACGCGCCGGGCCGAAGCCCCTGGATATGGAATGCGCCGTCCGCCGATGCGAGAGCGCCTGCTACGAGAGTCGAGTCCTTCGCACCGCGCACGGTGATGGACGCGCGAGCGAGTGGGGTCTTGGCAGCAGTATCCACAACCGTGCCCTGCACTTCACCATTGCCCGAAGGCGGCGGTCCAGCTGGTCTGGGCTGATTGGGGTTCTGGGCCGGAAGAGACACGGCGGCAACGTTCACAAGGAGAGCGAGTAACGCGAACAGGATGCGCTTCATGGGGCCAGCTCTCAGAAAGAAGTGGGGCGTCGAGAATATCGGTACATAGGGGGAAAACCCTGCCTATGTCACGCACTACGACTTTGACGCCCCCAGGTTTCAAAAGGTTCTCATCGGCCTCAGAAGGGCCCGGCTCAGGGGAGGCCTCCGAACAACGGCGGGCTCCGGGGAGATGCTCTGAGAAACGCTCGGCTCAGGGGAAATTAGCCAGTACGTAATCCAGCTCGTACGAATGTTTGCCGGCGTTGATGTCGATTTTCATGCTGCCCTTGAGCCCTTCCAGCTGATCCGTGCCCGAATCTGGGACGACCGTTATGACCAGCGAGGGCTCGCCACGGTTCATGGTGCCCGTGTGCTGGAGGATGAACGACCCCTTCCGACCCTTGAGCGACCCGGTCACCATTTCGATGGCCACGTATCCAGCGGAGTTCTTGATAATGGTGCCGCCGGTCAGCATCTGACCCCTGCTGGTGGCATCCAGGTCACCGTGGAATCTCTTGTCGATCGACATCCTCCCCAGCAGCTGCGTGCCGGGCTCGCTGTCCATCGGCAATGTCTTGAGGGATACGTCGAAGATTCCGGCGGCGCGGGGCATTAGGTCGATCTCCGAGGATTTGTGTTTGTGGCGGCCTTGTTCATCATGCTGCGCACCAGCCGGTTCCACCCAGGGTGCGATCTCTCCAGCTCCGCCGTCGCCCAGCCGCGCGCATCGCAGAGTCCGAGGGCGACACCCGGCGACCTGCTCACTCCCATGTTGCAATGCACCATCAGGCGGTCGGCATCGGGCCATTCGTCCACGAAGTCCACGATCGCTCGGGCATGATCCTGCGCGAAGAGAATGTCGGACGGCAGGCCTCGCTGCGTGACGTCATCGAAATGGAGCCGCAGCACCGCGACGAACGCCGCCGAGATGTTGGCTGGCTCGGCGTCGGGATCAGAAATCGAGATGCATATCTCCTTCAGGCCCGGCTCGTAGCCCTCGGCATCCTCGCGCGAAAGCACGACGAGCTCAGGGGCCGCTTTTGCGATCGCAGCCCGTCGAATCTTCGTTTTCTTGCTCACCTACTTTCCCTTCGGCGGCGGCCACGCTCCGAGCAGCTGTCGGACGGTGACGATCTGCGCGAGGTGGTAGGAAGCATGATCGACCGCTACGAGGATCGTGCGCAGGTAGGTCTGCCCGGTCCCGCGAGGGATTTTCGCCGTCAGATCCTGCTTGGTGTCGGTGGTGAAGCGTTCGAGAGCCATTCGATCTTTCCTCCAGGCAGCAATGCTCTCGTTCCATGCCTTGTCTCCGGCCGGCGCGGCTGCCGGTGGCCAGTAGTCCTTCGGCCACACGAGCTTTTCCTCGTAGTCCGAATTCTGGACGAAATCGAGCAGATCGTGCTGCGTGATCCGAATGTGCTCGAGCAGCTCCCACACCGAGTGCGCGAACCCGTTCGGTCTCTTGCCCCGCAACTCGGACGGAAGGCCCTTGAGCACGTTCTCGAGGGACGAGTGCGCCTGCTCCCAATCAAGCGATGAGGCGACGATCGCGCGCCAATCTTCCTTGTTGCTCATGGATCTCCGATGGTGAAGGTGACGATTCAATGTGATCCGCTCTTGCGCGATGGCGCCAGTCCTGACCAGTATTGCCCGCCGACTGCCAAAGTGAGACCAATGAGCGACAATCGCCGCGAGCAGCAGGGTAGCTGGCTGGGTCTGGTGTTGCGTGATGTGCAATTCTGGGTACCGGTAGCTGTGCTGGTCGCCGGTCTTCTCGTGCTGCGCTGGATTTCTTGAGCGCGATCGGAGCTCAAGACTCGAGCGGCTCCGCACAACCGGCCGCCCTGGACGCGCGCCGTCTCCGCACTCTTCAGAGTGTCGGAATGCTCTGTGGACTCACCGCCGGCGCCTGGCTAGGCGCCGCGGAGGCGCCTACCAAGCTGGTGACACTTGGGTTGTCGCCAGTCGTGATCTCGCTCAGCATGGTGATCGGAGTTTTTCTGGCGCGCTGGACCTTGCCGGCCCTGATTCAGGGAACGTCGTACGTCGCGGCGGATCTGCGGCAGGCGCCGCATCTCATTGTGTGGGCGGTGCTGGCGGGCTGTTTGTGGGCGGTCGCGAATACACTGACGATATTCGCCGTGCGGGATGTCGGTCTCAGCATCGCCTTCCCACTCTGGAACAGCAACAGCCTGCTCGGAATCTTCTGGGGAATTCTTTTCTTCCAGGAGCTGCGGGGCGCGGATTGGCGCCGCTGGGTCGGAGTGATCGGGGGAGCCGTGCTCATGTTCGCCGGGGCGACCGCGCTGGCAATCGCATCCGCGGCGCAGGTACCGGCGCGCGATGCGGCTCGTGGGGTCGCAGCGGCGCTGGGTGCCGGCGTGTTGTGGGGGACGATGTACATCCCGTATCGCAAAGCTTATCTCACCGGGATGAGCCCGCTTTCCTTCATCACGTTCTTCACCGTTGGTGAGCTGGGAATGATGACGGCGCTCGCACTTACGTACTCAGGCGGTGTGAGTCCGCTCTGGGCGCAGCTGTCGGGTGCTCGTCACGTTCTCTTCTGGCTCCTGGCCGGCGGTTTCGTGTGGGTCGTTGGAGATCTGTTCCAGCAGTACGCAGTCAAGTACGCGGGAATCACCCGCGGAATTCCGCTCTCGAACACGAATCAGTTGTGGGGATTGTTGTGGGGAATCCTCGTTTTCGGCGAGCTGCGCGGCGCGTCCCATTCAGTGTTGGCGCAAGTCATCGGTGGGTCGCTGGTCATGGCGCTCGGCGCGGGAGTCATCGCGCTGTCGTCGGTGAGCCGCGGCGAGCACTCGCACTGGCAGCAGGCGGCGGCGAAGGAGGGTGAGCGTTACGGAGTCGATCCGGAGTACACGCGATCCAGGATCGCTGGTGAAAGCGCCTCGATTGTCCGGCGGCGCACCTGGATCGACTGGTTGGTGGTGAGCGTCGCGACGGCGACGATCGTTGCTTTTGCGCTCTTGGCGCGGGCGCCACAGATCGCGCTCGCGTGGACATGGGCCGCGGTGCTGGTGATCGCGACGCTGGGAATGCTGGCGGGAGCGGGCGTGGCGCTCTGGAGAGCGACGCGGTTTAACTGACTTTTGTTAGTCGCGACTATCGCTTTCCGCGTAGTGCTTCGGCGATTGCCTGTTCCGCGAGGGGTGCCATGAGCTTGTAACCCGTCTCGTTGGGATGCACGCCATCGGTCGATAGCCCGTCACGCATCCCGCCGCGCGGGTCGGACATCGCCGAGTGATAATCGAGGTACACCGCCCCGTGAGCGCGGGCGTAATCCTTCATCCACTTATTGAGAGCGATGATCTTTGGCGCCGGCTCGAGACCCGGCCTCCATGGGTAGTCAAAGACAGGTAGTACGGATGAGAGGACCGCTACAATTCCATTTGCCTTCGCCAGCTCCGCCATCGAGGCGAGGTTGTCCTCGATCATCTCGATTGTCGAAGGGCCGGTGTTGCCTGCGATGTCGTTGGTGCCGGCGAGGATCACCACGACCTTCGGTTTGAGATCGATCACATCCTGACGGAACCGGACGAGCATCTGCGGCGTGGTCTGCCCGCCGATACCTCGGCCGATGTACGGCTTGCCCGGGAACATCGTGGCGAAGTAGGGCGCCCATCCCTGAGTGATCGAGTTGCCGAAGAAAACGACGCGATTCTCGTTTTTCAATGGCGGGGAAAGTTTGGCGTTCGCGTCGCGGTATCTCTCCAAATTCGGCCAATCATTGTGAAGCTGTTCCTCCTGTGCGGCCCGGCGTTTCGCGATTTCATCCGCGGTCGGTTGCGCTGGCGGCGTAGCTTGAGCGCCGGCGGTGACCGACATGAACAGAGCGAGAACGGCTTGGCGCACAATACTGTTCACCTTGGATTCCTCCGAGCGGGCGGGAAAGAAACCGGCGAGCGATTCAACGAATTATCGTCAGTTGCGAAGTACGTTAGCAAAACAGAAAACGTTGCGCGCCCCGCCGTACTTCTACTACTGCCAATTGCAGTACACGAGTGTGTGCACTGGGGTGTCCCGAAACCGATCCGCTGGGACCCGACAGATTGTGCCGTCATCGGCGAGGAATGTGTCGGGCTCTTTCTTGGTGAGGACGGCCTTGGTGTATAAGCCGAGCCGAGCGCTTCGAACTACGGCGCCACTGTGTGTGGCCTCGATGACCGGAGGGCGCGGGCCGCAACCACTCACCATAAGGGCCACTGCGGCATTCACGACGAGGAAACGCACAAACCGCCCCATGAAAACCTCCGGGTGAAAACTCGGCGCCTGATCGCCTTCACTTATTACTCCACTAACTCAGATCTGCTCCTCCAGAAGCGCGATGCAGCGTGCCGCGAGGCCAGCAGTATCGTATTCAGTTCCGTCATCCGCACGCCACACGAGATCGTTCAGTGGGGCTTCGATCGGGCGCAACACCATCTCCTTCAGTATCTTCGCGCCCTCAGGGTTGGCGGCTCTGCCCCGCCGCGAAACGACACCGCTCCAGACGATCACGTGCAGCTCGCCCAAGGGCGTGTCCTTCCCCGTCTTGGAGAACCACGACACGCTTACGGCCGCCGTCGGCGCCTGCAAAACACAGCCGTTTGGCGTCCGGTGCTGCTCGACCGAGAGCTGGGTTGTGTCGCCGCGCTTGAGCACGCGTTCAGGCGCGAGCTGATCCAGCAGCGCCGTGACGGCGCGCTGGACGACGTTCTTTTCCTTCGC
>DATHGO010000037.1:0-3518 GCA_035317585.1 Gemmatimonadaceae bacterium
GATTGGCGCGCCTGTTTAAAGCATTGACGCGCTCTCGAGACCTCAACATCCTAATTATCCCAAAACCTTCAGGAGAAATATGCGCTTTCGCTCGCCGAACTGGCTTTTCCTGCTATGCGTCCTCGCGTCGCCGGCGGTGGCGCAGGACAGCACAATCACATTGTGGACGCGCGAAGTTCTGAATTCCTCGAAGCTCAACGAACAGCGCACCATCTACGTGGCCACGCCAGACGGTTATCGGACAGGGACGAAGCGCTATCCAGTGCTCGTCATTCTGGACGCCGACGATCGACCCCAATTCAACCTCGCTCTCGCGAATACAGCTTTTCTGGCAAATCGCGGCGCAATCCCAAGCCTCATCGTTGTCGGAATTACCAACGGGAAGGATCGAACCCACGACATGACGCCCATGACGGGTCCGGCACACGCGAAAGACTTTCCAACGGCTGGCGGAGCGGCGGCGTTCTCCAATTTCATCGTCGACGAGGTCGTTCCGCTCGTTCGAGCGAAGTATCGAACGCTGCCTACAACCATATTGGCGGGACACTCTTTCGGGGGATTGGTCGCGCTCGAAGTCGCGGCGAACAGACCAGGCGCGTTCAGCGGCGTGATCGCGATGAGTCCGTCGCTCTGGTGGAACGACTCGAATTTGGTCGTTGCTTATTCCGACGCAATTGCCAAAGCGGCAAAGGGTGAGCGCATGTTCGTCACCAGCGGTGGTCTCGAACCAGATATCGATCGGACGACGACACGCTTCTCCCAACGCCTGGATTCGCTCAAGCCGTCGCTCACTCCGTTCGGGCACCAACGCTATCCTGAAGACTCGCACAACATGACGCCGGCTCCGAGTCTCGTCGATGGCCTGCGATTCGTGTTTGAGCCCATCTCCGTCGCGAAGCTGCCCATTTCGATGCTGGGCCCAGCTACCGACTCAGCGATGGCGATGAACGCGTTTGTCGAGTCGAGGCGACGCTACGCGATGGGTGCTCGCTCCCTGGGGCTCGACGAGCGTTTTCCAGAGATGGAAACCAATCAATTCGGCTACGGCGCGTTGCAGTTCCTGAAAAAACCCGCGTTCGCCGTCTGGGTGTTCCGCCAGAATGTGGATGCTTATCCCGAGTCAGCGAACGTTTACGACAGTCTGGGAGACGGGCTCGTGGCCATGGGGGATACGACCGCGGCGATCGCGCAGTTCAGGCGCGCGGTCGACGTCGGGACCCGCACCAAGCACCCCGTGCTTGAGGAGAGCAAGAGGAAACTCAAGGCACTCGAGGAAAGTCGAGCGAAAGTAAAAGGGAAGTGAAGCTCGAGATGGCTCAGTCCGGAAGCTGAAAAAGGGATTCGACGGTGGTCTTGAGCGCCCGAGCGAGCTGTAGCGCCAGCACAGTCGACGGTATGAACACGGAATTTTCGACGGTATTGATCGTTTTCCGTGAGACGCCGACGAGGGTGGCTAAGTCGGCCTGAGTAAGGTTCCGGCGCGCGCGCTCTTCGCGAAGGTTGTTCTTAAGGCGATCATGCATCGCGGTGCGCGCGCCATTCCAGATAGCAGAACGTGAGGAGCGCAACACCGACGCTCGGAGTCACGACGAGATAGAGTGCCTCGCGAGCCGAAAAGGTTCTGAAAGCCGTGGTGACATAGAGTCCCATCGCGATGGCCATCGCTACCCAGTAACCGGCGACGATTCCCATCTCGCGGTTGTGACGTGACACCTCATCGTCGACGAGGGAGCGAATGCGCCGATTCCTGAGAAGGCCGCTCCCAACCGCGAGCATGAGCAGCAAGGCGACTGCGTTGATCACCCACCCGATCTGGGAGATGTACGGAGTGCCGCGACGGGCGCCCCACAATGGGCCCGCGATGAATTGTATTCCGAGGAATACGAGCGTCGCGACGGCGACGAGGGTCACGCGTTTGCGAGAGAATTGATCAGCGATTTCTACTGGGGATCTTGATTGCATTTCTACTGCTCCGGTGTTTTCAGTGTGTTCTGGTCGAAAAGAGTGGAGTAACCTATAGGTTACTATAGTAACCCTAAGGTTACATGGGGTCAAGAGGGAGTCTGAGCGAGCTTAGGCGTAAACTGAGAGTGATAGAGCGAGGGACACTGCTGCCCGCTACCCGCTGAACAGCTAAATGGCTACCCGCAGCCTACGACGGGACAGATCTTCGGCGGCGACACGAAGAACGCCCGTGCGTCCTTTGCCTGTACCTTGAATCAACCGAGTTCTGTCACGACGCAGTGAAGCGGGAAGCAGGCAGCTACCAGCGGGCAGCGGGTAGCAGGCCGTTCTCAGTTTTCCCGCAACCACCGATCGATGCTATCCGCCGCGTCCCGTCCCTCTCGAATCGCCCAAACGATCAGCGACGCTCCCCGGTGCGCATCGCCCGCGGCAAAAACTCCGGGCACGCTGGTGCGATGCGCGCGATCGGTCGCGATGTTTCCACGACCATCAAGCTCGACGGCGAGATCAACGAGCAATCTGTTCTTCACGGGGCCCATAAACCCCATCGCCAGCAGCACAAGATCCGCCTCGAGCTCGAACTCGGTCCCCGGCATTCGCGCGAAGTCGGTGCGGCCGTCGGCGAATACCTGCCGCTCCAGCCGCGCGGCATGGAGGCGCTGCACTCTGCCGTTCTCGCCGGAGAACGCCGTGGTCGCGACGCTCCACTCGCGATCGCATCCCTCTTCGTGCGCATGTGACGTGCGCAGCTGCATCGGCCACAGTGGCCAGGGCGTCGTCGCCGCGCGACCGACGGGCGGCTGCGGCAGAAGCTCGAACTGCCTGACGCTGCGTGCTCCCTGACGAACGCACGTGCCCGCGCAATCGGACCCGGTGTCACCGCCGCCGATGATCACGACGCTCCTATCGCGGGCTTCGTCTACTCCTCCGAGTTCCTGACCTTCGAGCCGGCGATTCTGCGATGTCAGAAAATCCATTGCGAGGTGAACTCCCGCTAGCTCCCGGCCGGGAACGTCGAGATCGCGCGCCCGGCCCGCTCCCGTCGAGATGCACACGGCATCGAACTCCTCGCGCAACTCCTCGGCGGCGATGTCTTCGCCTACGTCGATCCCCGTGCGGAATTGCACTCCCTCCGCCTCCAGTTGGCCAAGACGGAGATCGAGCACCGACTTCTCCAGTTTGAACTCGGGAATCCCGTAGCGAAGCAGTCCGCCAACGCGCTCGTCCCTCTCGAACACCACGACGGCATGTCCTGCTCGGCGCAGCTGCTGCGCGGCCGCAAGGCCCGCGGGCCCCGACCCGATGACCCCGACCTTGAACCCCGACACGCGCCGTGGCGGACGCGGCACCACCCACCCTTCATTGAACCCACGGTCGGCAATTGTCTGCTCGATGTGACGGATGGCGACGGGCTCGTTCACCAGACCGAGCACACAGGCCGACTCGCAAGGCGCGGGACAGAGGCGACCGGTAAGCTCCGGAAAATTGTTCGTCGCGTGCAGCGACTCGAGCGCGTCGCGCCATTCGCCGCGCTGCACGAGCCCGTTCCATTC
>DATHGO010000038.1:0-9840 GCA_035317585.1 Gemmatimonadaceae bacterium
CGAGCGCGACGAGAGTGGCAATCGCCAGCGAGATCACGGTTACCTGCTTGAGATCCACCACCGGCGTGCCGTCAATCGTGATCTTCTTGAAGAGGACGGTACCGAGCACCGTGATGAACGGAATGGCGAGCGCCGGAATGAAGAGTTTGTTCCCCCAGCGTCGTGCACTGTCTTCGCGGTCCTCGCGCGTCGCGCTCTCGTGCTTGCCTTGTCCGAGACCGCGCACGCTCACGACGAGCACCATCGCAATGACGAGAAAACCATTCGCGAGATCAGGCAGATGCGAACCCGCCAGGAAGGTGACCGCGTAGATGCCCCAGAAGGCCGTGTTGTTGAAGCGTCGCGGGTTGCTCCGATCGCGCCAGTTGACGATGGAGACGCCCGCCATCATGAGACCGCTGAGCCAATAGATGTGCTCGAGAGTTATCACGCTGGCTCTGAGTTATGCTCGAGCTCCGCGCGGAGTCGACGATCGAGCAGCAGGAGCCGCGTACAGTGGATCACGAACGCGCAGATGGCAGTTGGAATCGCCCAGATCGCCAGTTGCGTTGGCTCGACGTGGATTCCATTCTGATCGAGAAAACCCTTGATCAACAGAATCGATCCGATGGCGATGAATATATCTTCGCCGAAAAAGAGGGCGATGTTGTCGACGGCGGCGGCGTGCGCTCGGATCCTGTAGCGGGTTGGTTCGGGCAGCTCGCCGTACTGATTCTCCGCCGCTCCTTCTGCCATCGGTGCGATTAGCGGTCGCACCATCTGTGCGTGCCCGCCGAGGGACGTGAGGCCGAGCGCGGCTGTGATCTGACGGATAGCGAAGTACGCGAGCAGAATACGCGAGGTAGTCGCGCCGCGCAGTCCCGCGACTACGGCGCGCGCCCGTTCCTTGAGACCGGCGTGTTCGAGCAAGCCGATGACGGGCAGCACCAGCCACACGATCGCAACGTACCGGCTGGTGATAAACGCCTTTCCAAACGCCGCCACCACTGCGAGCGGACCAAGACCGCTGGCGATGCCGGTCGCGAGTCCCGCGACAGTCACGACGAGGAGCGGATTTATCCGGAGGACGAATCCGATGACGACGATGACGATCCCGATGAGGGTGAGCATGGGCGATTGGAAGGAATGACCTTCAGAACCCGCGACCGGAGCTGATCGCCGTGCTCAAAACTTCGAAATCGGATGAGGAGACTACAAGGGGCCGCAATCAGAAATCAGGCGACTCTCTCCTCGGTCACCGCCCGATCCAGTAATTCACCTTGACCTGAAACACGTTCGTAGGCCGGTCGCGGAAGATGGCGCTCCTTTGGGCGCCAAAATCGAAATTGCCGTTGGGATCGCTTCCGGTCCGGCTCTGTGTCCACACGAAAAACACAGTGGAACCAGGTCGGTATTCCCACCGCACCACGGCGTTGCCGATGAGTGATCGGAATGTGAAGTCCGGGTCGCCGAACGAAAACGCGGGCGCCGGACCCGCGCCATCCGGATCTGCCGTGTAGGTCGCGCTGCTCACAGCGGTCGCCGGCGTACGGGTAATCGTACCGACGTCCTGTCCGTAGATCGCCCTTTGGAAGGTGCGCGGCGCCACGAACTCCCCGAACTGGGAGTAGGCTCCGCTCGCGATGAATGGCTGCATGAAAAGCTGCAGCGTGAGATTCGGGCTGAACGTCCAGTTCACCCTCGTGTCGAGAGATAGCGTGCGCGTCTTTATGAAAGCAAACACATAGCGATCGCCGAAGAACGACGTCGCGGTCGCATCTGCGACCGTCGTCACGTACTGCGCCGGGGTTTCATCCGCGATGAAGCTCGGCGTGAGGCTGACGAACACATTCGCCGCAGGCTTGAGAGCAATACCGGGCTGAAGGATCAACGTGTGCGTGTCTGAGTCGATGCCCTTCGCGAGCTGCACGGCGATATCGAACACTGCGCGCTGCCTCGCATCGGTCGAGACTTCGACCTCCGTGAAATTGTACCCGGTTCGCATCACCACCGGCCCGCCGCGCGTCAACCGGTCATCGAGCGCCGTGGGACGATGAATGACGAAGCTGCGCAGATTCCAGTAGTTCAGAAACTGGCTGCCGAAGTAGATCTGCGTTTGCAGATCAGTCTTGTCGCCGTCGTAATTGAACTGCTGCTGCCCGCCACCGAGAATCACCGCGTTCCGATACCAGCGTCCGGGAGTCTGCCATTGACGACCCACGTTCGCATTCATCCACTTGTAGTCAGCGCGATCCAGGAATGAGAGATCGTTCACCTCGTATCCCGGGCTGCGCCAATTCTGCGCTGTCTCCCAGAACCAGTTCCCGGTGTTCTTGGCAACCCGGGTGTAGAAACCGTAACCTCGAAGTGATACAGCGTTGGGATCGTACTTGGTATCAAATAGTCCGTCGCTGGTTACGCGGCGATCTGGCCGTTGGAAGTAATGCGCGCTGGACTGCTCGGTCTGATCGATGACGGATGCCGTTCCACCGACATCAGAAACGAGCAGGGAGCCGATCCAGCCATACTCGCGCTGATGCCACGAATGGTTGAAGTCGATGCCGCCCGCCTCCGCGCGGCGGCGAAGTCTGTCCGCGACCACCGTGTCGCTGAGCTGCCTGAGCGTCGACGTGAAGGCTCCGCCGATCGTCGTCGCCCCCTGATTCAGATCTTTCTTGACCCGGCCCACGAAGTAGTTGCTCAGCGGCTCGACCTGCTGTGTCTGTTCCGGCCCGCCACCAGCCGGTATGTACCGCGCGGTTTCTCGATTCGTCAGCGCATCGAGAAACCCCATCGTAAACCCGCTCTTCGTCCGTCCGGTAATCTTCCCGGCGCCTAGAATCGTGGTGTTATCGGGCGTATCGGCAAAGTCAGCGACGTTGCTGACATACGGATTCAGCTGCGGCGGGCGCCCGATGCGTCGAGAGTAGAAAATGTCGAGGCTCGAGGTATTGCTGCAGAAATTGCAGCTGAAATTGCCGAAGTCGAACGCACTACTCCCGGCCACAAAAAACGGTCGCTTCTCCGAGTAATAGGTCTCGTACGCCGAGAGGTTGATCGTCGCGGGATCCACCTCTACCTGTCCGAAATCCGGATTGACTGTCGCGTCGAGAGCGAGGCTCGAAGTCAACAGGTATTTCATATCGGCGCCGGCACTCACGCGTCCGTAGCTGCTGCTGTGGTACGGGTCGGCCGGCAGAGCGAACTTGTACTGTTCGCGGGACTCGACGTACGGAAGAATCTCGAGCTGATGGGGCTGTTGCCCGATGACGAGTCCGTTGAGCGATCCGAAATACATCGCACCACCCGCTTCACTCTTTCGCCGGAAGGACCACATATCCTGCTCATTGAGCCGATCTGTGTAGCGCCAGATCTGCATTCCCCACATCTGCAGACTGTCGCGCGAGAAACGAAGCTGCGAATACGGAATCCGGAGCTCGGCCGTCCATCCCAGCGAATCGACCTGCGTGGCTGCTTGCCAGATAGGATCCCACGACGGATCGCCGTTGAATTGATCGCCGCGAACCCCCGCGGGGTTGATCTCGAACCACGCCTGGTCGATGTGGTTGTGGTACGGGTCGAGGATGACGATGAGCTTATCGGTTGTCAGTGAGTTGAACGAGCCATTGTTGCCGTTCGAATCGAGGAGTTGATCCCGCCTCGCCAGAGGAGCCCGGATCCCTCGTGCACCCAGCGAGTCGTACATGCGCGCGCCAATGTAAATCGCACGCTCGTCATAGAGCACTCGCACCTCAGTGCGCTGGCTCGCGGCATCGCCCTCACGCGGATTCTGCTGCCGAAATTCGGTAATTGGTGTGGCCTTCGCCCACGCGCTCTCGTCGAGTTTGCCATCGATGGTGATCGTTCCTGTCACCGACGCTGCGGCCGCGTTTGGCAGCGGTGCGGAGCTGGTCTGGGCTGTCTGGGCGGCAAGTCCGACACTGCTCGCGCCAAGAAAGAAGAAAGCCGCGGCGACTATTCGCGTAACGCTGAGACGTTGAATGGGGCTCAGGCTGGTCCCGCAATTCAAGCGGGGCCCGCCGAAGGAGGTTTTTGACATCAATGGCAGCTAGGGAAGGTGGTACTCGATTAGATACAAATACCTACGGTTGCGTTTGAATTCTGTTTCGCGGCCGCGGGTGACGATGCGGTACGGGCATGCGCATCTTATCAACGGCCGCGAGGCTCGGCAATCAATTCGAGCCTCGCCCGTAGCCGACAGCCGGCACGCCGACAGCACCCGGCCGGTATTCTTCAGTTGTAGTTCGGGGCTTCGCAAATGGCATTCACTCTGGAAATGAAGAACACCGTATCTAAAGACCAGCCCTCGCTTGACGAGCTCGAGGCCGCCGCCGCCCTCATCTACGAGTCCATGCCGCCGACTCCGCAGTACCGGTGGCCGCTTCTTGAAGAGCGGGTCGGGACAACCGTCTGGGTGAAGCACGAAAACCACGCCCCCACTGGTGCATTCAAAGTGCGTGGCGGACTCGTATATCTCGAAGATCTCTGCCGCACTGGTGTCAAACCCGAGGGAGTGATCGCCGCGACGAGAGGAAATCACGGCCAGTCTGTGGGATTTGCGGCTCATAAGTACGGTATCCGGGCAGCGGTTGTCGTGCCCATCGACAATAGCGTCGAGAAAAATGCCGCCATGCGAGCGCTTGACGTCGAAGTCATCGAGCAGGGACGTGACTTTCAGGCCGCCGCCGAAATCGCCGACGAGATTGCGACTGATCGTGGATGGCACAGGTTTCCATCCTTTCACCCGTTGCTTGTACGTGGCGTTGGCACATATGCGGTCGAGCTGTTTAGCGCTGTTCCTGATCTCGACACAGTTTACGTCCCGGTGGGAATGGGCAGCGGTTTATGCGGAGTCATCGCGGCGCGAGATGCTCTTGGACTTCGCACGCGCGTCGTTGCCGTCGTATCGCAGCGCGCACCCGCATTCGCGCTTTCCTACGAGCAGGGTCGCATCATCTCTCACGAGGTAACTACCCGCATAGCCGATGGGATGGCATGTCGCACTCCCGCAGAGGCGGCGCTCGCCATCGCGCGACGTGGCGCGGAGCGCGTACTCCAGGTGAGCGATGACGAAGTGGAGTCAGCGATGCGGGCCTTGTTCGCGGACACCCACAACACCGCTGAGGGCGGTGGTGCAGCTGCGCTAGCCGCGCTGCTTCAGGAAAAAGAGAGAATGCGCGGTCGCAGCGTCGCGGTCATCTTGTCGGGCGGAAACGTCAACTCGAGCCTCTTCGCCTCCGTCTTGAACGGCGCCGAGTAAATCCGACGTTCAAGCTCCGACCGAAAACAGCCCATTCGTGGCGTCTATTCTGATCTTCCCGAATTGTGCGACGTCGCTGCCTAATACGCCATCACAGTTTATGAGACCCGAATAGGCAGGACCGTAGACGATCACGCTTAGCAGGCGCAATGATTTCCCCGCCACATCCAATCTCAGAGAGGGAACAACTCGATTCGTCTGTTGACCAGTCTTCGCAATACCGAACACGCGGGCGTCGGAAATGCTCGTTGCGGCTCCCACTCGCTCGAGTATCGAGGCGTTTAGAAAGCTCGACTGGGCGCCGGTATCGAGCGTGAAATGGAGTGTTCCACCGAGTTTCGTATGAACCTCGATTAAGGGCTTGCCGAGCCACGTCAGATTCTGCGCCGTAGTTCCTCTTGTTCCGAGGCTTTCTGGTCGCCCCAGCGTAATCCTTCCGTTCTCGTAATCCATCAGGACGTTGAACTGTCGGATGGTATCCCAACCTATGATTCCATCGACATGCAACCCTCCCCGCGGGACTCCCTCACCCGTGCCTTTGAGCCGCATGAGCGAAGCATCGATCACTATCGCGGGACTGTTGGTGAAAACGATCGGTCCGAGTTCCATCCGTTCCACACTCGCCGGCCTGACTGGCGCAGCTCCCGAAAACGTTCGAACCGTCAGGGTGTCCGGAGAGAGTATCGCGACGTTGGCTTCTGACGCGACGTCGGAGCTCAGCACGGTGATGCTCGACCCCGTGTCCACCCAGAAGTCGAACTCCTTACCGTTTATTCGCACACGGATGGTCGGAGTCCCCACTGTCGTCATCCTTAGTGGAAGCGAGACCGGCGCCAGCGGAAAGCTCGTCGTTTGCTGATCCACGCTCGCGAATGCATGCCCCCATCGTTCCAGGTCGGATGTATTCCGCCGATCCGTGAGCACCAGGCGCGAGCTGGCGGTTAGGTCGCGAAGCGTTGTCCACTTGTGCTCGTACAAGAGCGTGGTGGCAAGCATGATGTGAGACGCAACCGCCACGTTTACGTCAGTGTTTTGCCTGCTCGCATACAGGAAAGTACTCTCGGCCTTCTCATGCTCTCCGGCCGCTAGCAAAGCGACGCCTTCAGCAAAGCCGATCTCGGGCTCACTTCGCGCGAGCCCGCGCAATACATCCAGGTTAAGCTCGGCGAGCGCCGCCCAGTACTCCTCGAAATAAATCTGGGGAGGATCGCGCTCAACTGGCGACGATGACGGGCCGGGCGACGCAGAGATAGGAGAGAGAGACCCGAGGTCTTCCCGAAATCCACTATCTCGAACTGCAAGTTTTGCGTTGCTGGGCGCTTCGCTAAGAACGCTCGCGGTTTGTAAACAGCCGGTCAGCAATCCTACAAAGCTGGCAACCGTGCAGGCGTGAGCTTGCGTGCGGTAGAATCGGGCCCAACTCTCCGATCCCATAGCGCCAACGGAGACCTGCTGCATGCGCGGCCCTCCCCGGAAGGATTCGGAGTCCAGTGTGCTGGTGGGCCGTCGCTGCTATCTCCGATAACGGGGTTAGATGCTCGATTGGTGGAAAAGGTTTGACTGGTCGGTGTAGCCGCGGTCGCGGCTATTGAAAAACCGGCTAGACTGGCCAGATTCTGCGCACGTTCCCGGCTCACGGAGAGGTCCGGCCATGCAAACCAACCGACGCATCCACTCCATCGACGTTGCGCGCGGCGTCGTGATGGTCCTAATGGCCATCGATCACGTACGCGTCTATGCCGGTGTGCCACCCGGTGGTCCCAGGCCCGGCGTCTTCTTCACCCGCTGGATCACCAACTTCGTCGCGCCGGCATTCGCCTTCCTGTCCGGCACGTCTGCTTACCTGCTCGGCCAACGACTGGGAAATCGCGGAGCGCTGTCGCGTTACCTCGTCACCCGCGGGCTGATACTGGTGCTGCTCGAGCTCACCGTCATCCGCGTGGCGTGGACTTTCAACTTCGACTTCGGCCAATACCTCCTGGCTGGCGTTATCTGGATGCTTGGCTGGTGCATGGTGCTGCTCGCGGCGCTCGTCTGGCTACCGATACCGGTTATCGGAGCGTTTGGCGTGGCGGTAATCGCGCTTCACAATCTTATGGACTTTGTGTCACCGGCTTCGATCACCACGCTCCAGGAAAGCTCGCTGAGCTGGCTCTGGCAGATTCTTTACTTCGGCGGGCCAATCCAACTCGGGCAGAATGGCCCGACCCTGATGGTGCTCTACTCCATAGTGCCGTGGATTGGCGTAATGGCGGCAGGTTACGCGTTTGGCGCCGTGATGACAATGGAGCCGGAGCGTCGAAACAGGATTTGCGTCGCACTCGGTACGTCAGCGATCGTATTCTTTCTGCTGCTCCGAATGATCGATGGCTACGGCGATCCCCGTCATTGGCATGGGGCCGCACCCACGCCGATGCCCACTGCGTTCCGTTTCATCAACACGAGCAAGTACCCGGCATCACTCCAGTTTCTGCTGATGACGCTGGGGCCGACGATTCTCCTGTTGCCCTTCGCGGAACGAGCACGCGGCAAGATCGGAGAGGTCTTTGAGATCTTCGGCCGAGTGCCGATGTTCTATTACCTACTACACATTCCGACGATTCATCTCGCAGCCGTGATTGTTTCACTGGTGCGCGAAGGAAGAGCAGATCCGTGGCTCTTCACAAATCACCCGATGATGAATCCACCGCCGCCCGAGGGTTATACCTGGAGTCTCGCGCTGCTCTACGCGGTGTTCTTCGTCGTTGTCGCGGTGCTCTATGTGCCGTGCCGCTGGTATGCGCGAAGAAAGGCGACCAGTCCGGCTCCGTGGATGCGCTACATCTGAGCCGTACGAAGAGGCGCCGGTCAGAATCGAACTGACGAATAGCAGATTTGCAGTCTGCCGCCTTACCACTTGGCCACGGCGCCGTGCCACAAAGTTATCGGGTCCAGAGCCCCCAGAGCAATCGGACCGCGAAGATGCCGAGCGCCAATCCGGCAGCGAGTATCACTACGAGAACGATTACCGCGAGAACGATCGCGCCGGCCACGCTCCGTTTCTCACGATCGGCCGCAGTACCCGCAACAAGATGACGCTCCAGCAGCGCCACGTTCTTTATGTTCGCTTTCCACGCCGCATCGAACAGGTCCCCGATGGCTGGAACGGAGCCGAGCACCGTATCGATGCCGACATTCATCAGCATCCTTGCCAGGGTGAAGGACGACACCCTGGCGCGGGCCGCCTCGAGAACGATGTAGCTCGCCAGTACCCCACCAATCATGTCGCCGATTACCGGAATCAGTCCGATGATCGCATCAAACCCGAATTGCCAGCCAAGCCCCGGAACCGTGAGGGAATTGTCGAGCAGTTTTGCCAGCACGCGCACGCGCTTGATCATGCTCCCGGGATCGTCGCCGAGAATACCCTGCGTTGCGGGAACGACGACCCGTGGGTTCGTCCTGCTCACCGTGACACCTTCGCCTCGAGCATCGACATTCGCGTCGGTCCGGGATAGTGCTTATCGCCCTTGATCGCGCCCCACAGAATGCGATTGAAGAGATCATCGTTCGACATGTCTTCCTTTTCCAGCACCAGCTTCTTCGACGCTTCCGCGAGTGCGCCAACCTGTGGGTTCTTCTCGTCGAGCGGTACGCTCGGCGTCAACACCGTGTACGGTGTCAGATCGGGCGTAGTCTCCCAGATCTCACGCAGTGGCCGGCCGTAGTGATCGAACTGCGACATCCTGCCAAGCCCCAGAATGTCCTCGATCGTGGCCAGGACATCGGTCGTGTTGGCGAAGCGGTGAAAGACCTTACCACGATTGTATGGAGAAATCACGAGCAGCGGCGAGCGGTGCGAATCGACGTGATCTGGACCGTCCTGCGCGTCGTCCTCGAGCACGAAAACAACCGTGCTCTTCCAGAACGGGCTCTTCGACAACGCTTCGATGATTCTTCCCAACGCGAGATCGTTGTCCGCCATGTAGGCTCGCGGCGTTGGCTTGCCGGCCCGAGCACCAGACGTATGGTCGTTCGGAAGGGCGAGTATCTCGAGCGCCGGCAACTTCCCCGCTCGCACAAATTCCTGAAACTCCGCGAGCCAAACGTCGACGCGCGCCTGATCGCGAATGTCCAGGTTCCATCCCGAATACGCAGTGTTTGTGTGTCCGGTCAAAGCAGGTTTGGTTGCCACGGTGGACACGCGTGTGTTCGCCCCAGGCGCTTCATCCATTTCGTCGACGAACTCGCCATAGTTCCTATAAGTGATCCCCGCCCGCTCCGCGAGATTCCACAGGTAACCGCTCCACGGCCCCGACACATCGTCATCCGGAATCTTGTTGCGATTGGTTCCCTGGTAATCGTAGGTCCGTCCGCGAGAGGAGTAGTTCGACGGTATCGTTTTTTCCGCATAGTCCGTGACGTATGCCGCCATCGACCAGTTGTGCCCATCCGGACTTACCTCGGCATTTACGAAAAACCTGTCGAAGATCCCGAACCGTTCGGCCAGCGCATGATGATTGGGTGACACCGGCCGGGGAAAGAAAACCAGCGATGTATCTCCGTCTGCCTGTCTGAAATCGCCGAAGACCTGATCGTAC
>DATHGO010000039.1:0-2180 GCA_035317585.1 Gemmatimonadaceae bacterium
GGACACGAGACCGTCGAGCGTCGCTTCCTTTGCTTCCACCCTCACCTCGATTCCCGCTTCGCGGAGCGCCTCGGATGTTTGCGCTCCGATGGACGCGGCAGGAACCTGTACTGCCAGCTCCTCTCCGACGGCGTCGATGTATCCTCTGACCGCTGAGCCGGAAGTGAAGGTGACGAGATCAACCCTTCCGGCTTCGATAGCACGCACGAGTTTTTCCGCGCCCTCGCCGTCCACGATCGAATGGTAGGGCTCGATCAGCGTGACATCGGCGCCGATTTCCTCCAGACCCTGCTGTAACACATCACGCGCGCCTTCAGCCGTCACGTAAAGCACCTTCTTCCCCGCGACGTCGTCGCGTGCGCGCATCATCTCCAGCAGCCCCTCGGCGACAAAGCGATCCGGGATCACATCGACCGTTATACCGTGCTCGAGCAACGCACCGGCCGTCGCGGGGCCAATGGCGGCGACCTTGAGTCCAGCCAACGCGCGCGCGTCCTTGGCTTCGCCGAGCAGCTGCTCCCAGAAAATCGCGATCGCGTTCTGGCTGGTGAAGATCAGCCAATCGTAGAGCGACAGACGACCGATCTCCACGCGCAGCGGCGCGAGATCCAGCCGCGCGATCTGCGTGGCCGGCATCTCGATCACATCGGCGCCCAGCTCACTGAGCTTCTCGGTCAGCGCCGGCGCCTGCTGCGAAGCGCGCGTTACAACGATCCGCTTTCCGAACAGCGGCCGCCGCTCGAACCAGTTCAGCTCGTCACGCAGCACGACCGACCACCCAATTACGGTAATCACAGGCGCGGTGATGTCCTGCTCGATTGCCTTCGCCGCCAGCGTTTCGAGCGTTGCCACGACAGTGCGCTGTTTGGGATGCGTTCCCCATTGAATCGCGGCAGCCGGGATGTCGCCGGGCATTCCGCCCTTGATCAGTGTCTCGGCGATGCTGGCGAGGGTCTTCACTCCCATGTACAGAACGATCGTCCCGCCTGACTTCGCCAGCGCTGTCCAGTTGGTCTGGGTGCTCGGCTTGGCTGGATCTTCGTGGCCGGTCACAAAAGTCACCGATGTCGCCAGAGCGCGGTGCGTCACCGGAATACCCGCGTACGCCGGTGCGGCGATGCCGGCCGTTATTCCTGGAACGACCTCGAACGGAATCGAAGCGTCGTTCATCGCTTGCGCCTCTTCGCTGCCGCGGCCGAACACGAACGGATCCCCGCCCTTGAGACGCACGACACGCTTTCCTTCGCGAGCGAGCTTCACGAGCAGCGCGTTGATCTCTTCCTGGGTTACCGAGTCCTTCGCCCCGCCACGCTTGCCGACGTAATAAAGCTCGGGCCTTCCAGTCGTCCGCGCGCCCGGCGGGAGCAGCGCCGTATTAGCGAGTGCGTCGTACACCACGGCATCAGCCGAGTCGATGAGCTGCTTCCCTCTTACCGTGATGAGGCCGGGATCACCCGGACCAGCACCGACGAGGAAGATCTTGCCTTCTGCCACTGCTACCCCGTTCTCGATTCCGCAATCAGGCCCGCGCGCTTTGCCCAGGCCTCGTACTCCACGGGAGAAATTTCGGACGGTTTGATCTCGCTTCGTCCGCCCCAAAACACGTTCGTGTACGGCGCCGGAATGCCGGCCTCCTCGAGATGCCTGTCGATCGCGGCCTTGTGATCCAGCACGAGCTGCTTGTCGGTGCCGTGCGCCACCGCCATGACGTTGACGTTCGCGAACTCGGGTCCGCCTTCACGCCAGTACGCGTGCGTCAGGATGTGATGACGGCCGATCTCGCGCCCGGCTTCGATCTCCCTGCCGGCGGGCACCCGCCAATGGAAAAGTGCGTTGTACCGCGTCACGCGCTCTCCACCAGCGGACGGCTTCACGTGCTCGAGGAAGGTCGAAAATCTTCCGATCACCTCGCGCGCACTCAACGAGCGGGCGACGCGAATGAATTCATCCAGCGGCAGGCCCGCATCCCCGGCGCGTCCACGCCACGGATTCGGCGTTATCTCGTCGATTGTGAATTCGCGCTTGAGCGCCGTGAGCACCCGCCACTCGAGAGGCGAGAGCTCGACGATGTTGGTGTCGAGTACGCGTCCCGGCTCCTCGCTTCGCGAGCCCGGCTCCATGCCGCGACGACGCACGTGCCCGACGCCCAGCGCGAAGAGGCGCTTCGCCGGCATGATGCG
>DATHGO010000040.1:0-21221 GCA_035317585.1 Gemmatimonadaceae bacterium
CATGGTGTCCGCCCTCGAGAGATTGTTGAAGTCCTACGGCGCGGCGAGGCAAATTGTTGCATCTGCCCGGGTGTCATTGCTTGCCCAAGATACGCCGTCGAGGGCGAAACACCAGCAAATCTTGGTACACCTTTGAAAAAACGAGGGAAGCAGTCGACCTGTCGCGCAGGTTACCACGAAAAAAGAGCGCCCGAGGACGCTCTTTGATCGTACAGAAAACGAAATCCGTTACCGTTTGTACTCGTACTGTTGGAAGGTCCCGGTGCCGTCATCTTCGGCATAGTTGACCGTCAAGTTGTTATTCAGGTCGGCCTCGAGCGTTCCGGAAACCTGCCGGTTTCGGGATGGGTCGCTCAAGGTGAAGGAGGTGCCGTTGAGCGTCCACGTTCCGCTGCTGACGAACTGATAATTTTGCGACGATCCGCCCGAGGGCGTGATGGAGTAATTGTTGGTCTCGACAAATGTTCCGTTATTGCTCAGAACCAGATTGCCGCCAGTCACGACCAACGTGCCGCCGTTCGGAGCGATGGTTCCGTAAGTCGGATCATTCGGCTGAATCGTATATGTTGCCGGAGGGGTCCTGCCCGCATAGACGGTGAGCTGGTAGGTGCCCGCGGCATCCGCCATCGGATTGAAAATGTTGTTGTCAGTGCACGCGGCGAACAGCAATGGAACGGCCGCTGTGAGGCCCAGAAGCAGCCTTGATTTTCTTGTGAGCATATTTGCCTCGTGCGTTATCTGGTTGAAGTGCGGCGCCGCTGAACGCGCGCCGCCCGGCGATAAAATTGTATGCAATTACCGTACATAGTATCCACCAACCGCCCGGTTATGTTCCCCATTCCGCCCAGGGTTAAGGTCTGCTGCATTGCTTCCGAAGAAGAAGCCGCGCTCGCCGTGCGAATGGGGGCGTCGGCCATCGGCCTGGTGTCGCGAATGCCGAGCGGGCCCGGGCCTATTCCCGAGTCCCGCATCCGGGATATCGCGCAAACCGTGCCGCCTGCCGTTGCGACCTTCCTTCTCACCTGCGAAACGACGGCCAAGCTGATCATCGAGCAACAAAGATTCTGTCGCACCACCACGCTCCAGCTCGTCGATGAGGTCGAGCCCGGCGTCCACGCGCGCGTGCGTGAGGCACTGCCCGGAATTTCGATCGTGCAGGTGATCCACGTCCGCGACGATGATGCTTTAAGGCAGTCGATCGCGGTCGCGCCGGCTGTCGATGCGATCCTTCTCGATTCCGGCAATCCATCCCTCTCGACTAAGGAGCTGGGAGGCACGGGACGCGTGCACGACTGGGCACTGAGCAGAAAGATTAGGGACTCAGTGGCCGTCCCTGTCTTTCTGGCCGGCGGGCTCAATCCCGGCAATTTGGCGAAGGCGATAACGCAGGTCGCACCCTTCGGCGTCGATGCCTGCAGCGGACTGCGCACGAATGGCAATCTCGACGAAACGAAGCTCGCTGCCTTTATGCGCGGAGCAATGCTCGGAGCACGAGCCTGATGGGAGCCCCGCCGCTAAATGCACCCGCGATCGCGTAGAGAGCGCGCGGCGGGAAGCTGGCGCCTTCGGCGATAGCGTAGACCGGCTCCCACTCTTCGGGACTGAACTTCGCCTTGAACGCATCGAGCCCGCCGAAGTTGTAGAACCTCGCGCCGTATAACCTCACCCAACGAAGCACCAATCTGAGCCAGACTGGCTGCTGCAGCACGGTGAGTCCCGCGCGCTGAGACAGTGGCGAGAGCCCAAGCGTCGCGTAGGTGGATCCTGAGGCGGCGATCGAGCGCATCGCGGTGTCGATAAGCAGCTCCGCAGTTCCATTCGGGGCGTTGAACCCTCTTACTATCTGCTCGACGAGCCAACCATTACGCCCGGGTACCGGAGAGAGCACGGTGAATGCGACCACTTCGCGTCCTTCGCGTTCGGCGACGAACACGCGGCGGTCACGCAAATCGCTCAGCGTCTCCGGCTCGACCAGGAAGTGCAACGGGGGCAGGTGTCGCGTCATAAGCCATTGCGACAGGACTTGGCGAAGTGCGTTGTGGTTCTCCGCCTTTCCAGGCGGCCACTCCGTAACGGTGACGCCCTTGTTCCGCGCGCGATTGAATTGCGCGCGCAGCGATCCGCGTCTCCCCACGACGGCGGGCCAGTTGCGGGGATTCCAAACGGGCTGCGCGCCGAGAAGCACGCGCGACCACGCCGCATCATCGACATACTTGTCGTCCAGCCGCTCCCCCGCGCCGAAGTAGCAGACGCGCTCGTCGTGCGTGTGGGCGTAAGCCACGAATTCCGCCGCCACCGCTTCGAGTCGGCTCGAGTCACACACCGGTGCCCCTCCCACCACGAGCATGCCCCTGTGTCGCACAAACCCGACGACACCGTCTCCGGCGCTCGAGAGCCACAACTCGATACCCGGATTCAGAATCTGGTACGCCGCCGCGTTCCACCCGAATCTCAGAACGAGCTCGCGCGCCCTCTCGCGTTGAGGCCCCGGGACGGAATCTGCCAAGGATGATGGGTATGAGGAAGTAAAGCTGCAGACGCAACTCGCAGACGCTGCGCCAGACGTTCTCATCTTCCTTAAGCACCTTCACCGCGCGCAACAAGTCACTCACCCCGAACACGGGTTCTTCCGCCCTCGAGTGACTCGTCACCCGACGTGACTGAGATACTTTTTACGCAGTCGCGAATCATGACGAGAGTTCATAACGGCAACGACGACGGCGGCACCACTAAACCGGCGTCGGGGGTAGCAGGTACCTCGTCGGCCTGCTACCCCAGCCACCTCGCTCCGCACAGATTCATCTAATGCAGTTATTCGCCAACTCCTCGTTCGCGCCTCCAGAAAGTCTGCGCCTCAGGCGCGACCGGGCAGAACGGATACTCAACGGCCTGCGCGCCGCTGTGGTGTTCCTGCTCACCGCATCGGCGCTCATGTACGCCCCGCACCTCTCACGGGCGCTCAACATCGCCAACGTGCTGGTGCTGGTCCCCGTGCTCGTCTGGACCGTCGCGCAATACCTGATATGGTATCGTCGATCCGAGCTTCCGGCCTGGCTGTCCTCGGTGAATCCGATCGTCGACGTGACTGCCGTGACGGCGATCATCGGTGGCTACGCGCTGGCACAGTCCGGCGTGCTCGCGTTGAGATCTCCGATCTTCCTCATGTATTTCGTAGTGCTTGCTGGCCGTCCGGTTGCTTCGTCCGTCCGGAAGGCCGCTTTCATATCCGTTCTGGCGTTCGCTGAGTACCTCGGCCTTCTCGTGTGGCTCTGGTCGACGAATCGCGTGCCTCTGGTGATCAATCCGATCGATGCGGTCCAGCTGGCGCGCATCACTCCTCTCGACGAAGTCGCAAAGCTCATTTTGCTAGGCGTCTTCGGCACGGTCTCGACGTACGCCACGTCCTGGGTGGAGCATCTCGTTCGCGAGGCGAGCAAGGAATCGGCCGAGCGTCAGAGAGTGGTGACCAGACTCGTGCAGTCGGAGCTGGATACGCTAAAACTGCAGCTCAATCCGCATTTTCTCTTCAATGCGCTCAACAGCGCCATGGCGCTGATTGCAACGGACCCGCCGGCGGCCGAGCGAATGGTGTCGGAGCTGAGCGATTTCCTGCGTCTCGTGCTATCTACCTCCAGTGAGCAGGAGGTACCGCTCGAGCGCGAGCTCGGACTTCTCGACCGTTACGTGGCGATCCAGCGGGTGCGATTCCAGGACCGTCTCACCGTCAACTGCAACATCGAGGACGGTGTTCGTGGCGCGCTCGTTCCGAGCCTGCTGCTCCAGCCGCTGGTAGAGAATGCCATTCGGCACGGTATCAGCCCCCGCGCCGGCGCGGGTTACGTTCAGGTCACCGCGCGGCGCCTGGGCGACAAGCTCTCGATTACCATTCTCGACGACGGCGTCGGTGTGCGCGCTCGCAGATCGCGCGAGCGTTCGCGCGGAACCGGCCTCGGACTGACGAATACGATCACCCGGCTCAATCACCTTTACGGCGAGAGCTACGAATTCGAGAGCGGCCCTCGGGACGAGGGCGGCTACGCGGTACGGATAACGATTCCGTTCAGGCTCGGGCACGCCTCGCCCGTGCGGAACGGCACTCATACGGATGGCGACCTCGCTGCGGCGGTGCGGGCATGATCGAGCAATCTTTGCGTGTTCTCGTGGTTGATGATGAAACGCTCGCGCGCCAGCGGATTTGCTCGCTCCTCGCGCGTACCCCCGACGTCGAAGTCGTAGGCGAGTGCCAGAACGGACTGGAGGCGGTCGCGGCGATTCGCGCGGAGGAGCCCGATCTGGTATTCCTCGACGTGCAAATGCCGGAGCTGGATGGCTTCGATGTGATAACCGAGGTCGGCACCGACAAAATGCCTCCCGTGATCTTCGTCACCGCGTTCGACGATTACGCGGTTTCGGCGTTCGAGTTCGGCGCCTTCGACTATCTGCTCAAGCCCGTCGATCACGTGCGCTTCCACCAGACACTCGACCGCGCAAAAAAGCGGCTCCGGGAATCACCCCAGCCCAATGTGTCGTCGCAGCTGAGCGCGCTGCTCAAGTACGTCGGACAGCTCGACGCACCAAAGAACAGGATCGGCGTCAAGGTGAACGGGAAGATCCTCTTCCTCGATCCGGACGAGATCTTCTGGATCCAGGCGCGCGACGATCTGGCGAGAATCCATCTCGCTGAAGTCGCTTACGACGTGCGCGAGCCGCTAAGCAGACTCGAGGCGCGGCTTCCCCACAATCGCTTCCTGCGCGTCCACCGCTCGACCATCGTCAACACCGCGCAGGTGCGGGAGGCGCAGCCCTTCGATCAGGGCGACCAGCTCCTGATCCTGCGGAACGGCAAGCGCATCACGACCGGGCGAAGCTACCGCAAGGCAGTGCAGGAGTTTCTGAAACGCGCCACATGAGATTTTATTCCCGCGCTGACAATCGCTGAATTCCCCTAGTTCTTGCCCGCTCTGAGCGCGCGGATCGTAGCGCCGAGCTGCTCGATCTCGCGTCCGTATTCTGCCCAGTTCCCTGCCCGCTGCGCCGCGATCGCGCGGTCGTAATGCATCTGCGCTTGCTGAAGCAACTGGCTGGCCGCGCCTGACGGCGCCGCTCCAGCAGCCGGAGCGGGAGGCAGTCCGTTCCCGACGACCGAGGGCTCGACTCCGAGCGCGCCGAGTGAATCCTGCACGTTCGTTCTCGTTTGCGCCGCGGCGCCGGAGCCGAAGAGTGCGTTGAGGCCTTCCTCCAGCGTCTCACCCATCACAACTCGGTTTTCGTGGGCAACCACCACACGTTTCAGCTCCGGAATGTTGCCGCCTTCCGCACGCAGGTAGATGGGCTGGACGTAGATGAGCGATTCTTCGATTGGGATCACCAGCAGCTCGCCCCTGATCACCTGCGAGCCACGCTGATCCCACAGCGTGAGCTGCCTCGAGATGTCGGTGTCCTGGTTGATGCGGTTCGCGATCTGCCTCGGTCCGTAGACAAGACTTTGCTTGGGAAAACGGTAAACCGAGAGCTTGCCGTAATTCTCCCCGTCCATTCGCGCCACCATCCAAGCCGCCAGATTGTCTTTACCCCGCGGCGTGAAGGGCGTCATGAAGATGAACTCCGGATTCTTTTCTCCCGGCAAGCGCATGATGATGTGGCGCATGAACGGATTCTCGTTCGTAGCCTTGTTGAGGCCGCCCGGGATCTGCCACTGATCTTCGCGATGATAGAACGCGTCGGGCTCGGTCATGTGAAAAGTCGCGTGCAGATTCGTCTGGATCCGAAAGAGATCGCCCGGATAACGAACGTGTCGCCGGATGTCAGCCGGCATGGCGCTGATTGGCTTGAAGATCCCGCCGAAGATCTTCGCATACGTCTGGACGACCGGATCGTTCGGCTGTGCGATGTACGCATCCAAGGTCCCATCGTAAGCATCTATGACGACCTTTACGCTGTTGCGCATGTAGCTCGTTCCGTCCCCAGTGCGCTGCGAGTACGGATAGGCATCGCTCGAGGTATAGGCATCGAGGATCCATTTCAACTCGCCGGCATCCGTGATCATCAGGTACGGATCGTTGTCGAAGTCGAGAAAGGGCATCGCCGTCGTCGCCCGTTCCATGATGTTCCGGCGGTAGAGAACTCTCGCGCTGCCCTTGATGTCGTCGGAGAGAAGAATCTTGAGGGAGCCGAACTGAAACGCGTACAACACTCTCCTGAGGAAGGACCCAATCGGGACTCCACCGCGCCCAGTGTACTTGGTGTAGATGTTCTTGTCGCCGGCGGGATAATCGAACTCCGGCTGTCCCGTGCCAACGAATACGTAATCGTTGGTAAGCTCCCCGTAGTAGACCTGCGGACGAGTGAGCTTGACAGAAACCGTCGAGACGGGCGGCAGATCCTTGATGAAGAGAACCGGCAGGCCTTCGCTCGTCACCTGATTCACGGGCGCCATCGTCACGCCCATGCCGTGCGTGAAAGTCAGCCTCTCGTTGATGAATGTCCGCGTGGGTAGCGATTCGGAATTCAGCTCACGCGCCGCGAGATGAACCTGGCGGTACCTGCCGTCGATCGTGTATCGGTCGTCGTCCACCGACACGAAGTCGTAGTAAGTACGAATCTCCTGGAGCTGCTTGAACGTCTGCATCAGCAGATCGCGCTCCCAGAGTCGCACGTTGTCGACGGTGGCGGCGTTAGCCTTGATGTCCGTCATCGTCAGCTGCACCTCGCCCGACAGGTCCCTGCCCTCGACCTTGTCCAGTCCCCACGCGTTGCGCGTGGCCTCGATGTGTTTCCTGATATAAGGCGTCTCCCGCGTCAGCTCATTGGGCGAGACGACAAGCTTCTGAAACGCGGCCGGGACGATCCCGCGGGCCAGAACACTGACTGCCACGTAGAAAATCGTCGCCAGGAGGGCCGACCAGACGAGTTTCTCGCGGAGGATTCCCAGGATGACCCACGCGGCGGCAACAAGGCCCGCGATGGCGCAGATGTAGAGTCCCGGCAGCGCGATGTGGACGTCGGTATAACTCGCGCCTACGAGGGGCCCGGTAGTGGAGAACAGAAGGCCCGATGTATCAACGATCCAGCTGCGTATCGCCAGCAACACGAACAACAGGGCCAGGAGTCCGCCGAGATGTCTCGCCGCCCGCGGCTTTGCAGACGCTCGGCGCGGGGGCAGCGTGATGTCATTCCGCAGCCAGTACATCGCGACCGTAGCGACGAGTGCGAGTAGCGTGAGCGTTGTCAGCGTGCCCAGCACTCCCGAGATCAGCGGCAGGCGGAAGAGATAGAACGAAATGTCGCGGTTGAAGAGCGGATCCCGCGTTCCGAGGGCTACGCCGTTCATTCCCTTGAGAAGCGTGAGCCACCAGGCGGAAAGCGAAATCGCGGTCACAAAGGAGAGAAGAAGCGTGGCCGGGAAAAAGAGCTTGGTGAACATCCGCGAGATATCGACCGTCACGCCATCGCCGCGGTTCACGAACAGGACGGGGAACGCAGTACCAGATCCCCGGGCGATTCGCACGTTGCCGTAGAGGAAGGCGAAGGCGAAGGCGCCGCCCACGAAAAACAGCGCGATTCGCCAGATCAGCGACGTGGCGAACACGGTCCGAAAACCGATCTCCCCAAACCAGAGCCAGTCCGTGAAAAAGCTCGCCAGCCACGGAATGACCGTGAGCGTGATGAAGAGGGCGGCGATGATCCACAGTACGATCCGCCGGAAGGAGGGCGGAAGTGGAGGCAGACGCGTGGGCGCTGGGCGCTCGAATGGTAAACTCATGTGGAAAGGAAAATGCCACCGGAAGCAGACGGCTGCCACTCGTTCGTGGAATTCGTGGCTTGTCGGTACACCATCTGCATTGAATGGGAAGGGTCAACCAAGGAGGAAACGATGCCACGCGGGGACAAATCGAAATACACAAAAAAAGAGAAAAGGCAGGCCGAGCACATAGAAGAAGGCTACGAGAAACGTGGCACGCCCAAGGATGAGGCCGAGCGGCGCGCGTGGGCCACGGTCAACGCGATACATGGTGGCGGCGAGAAACCCGGCGGCGGTGGCTACGGCAAGCCCGAGAATCACAAGCCGATGCGCACAGGCGGAAAAACATCGCACAAGGGCGGAGCGCACTGAAGGACCAGCGCGCTGGAACATAGAAACGCAAAAGGGCATCCGATGGATGCCCTTTTTGTCGAGATTGCTCTTGAGTTCCGGTCCGCTACAGGAGACTCACGCGCGAGGTCCCAAAGAGGCCCTTGTCGTGATTACGACGACACCGTACGACGCGTCGGGACCGTACAACCTGAGCGCGGCGTTTCCCTTGAGCACCTTAACCTTGGCGATCTGGTCGCTGGTAAGCGAAGGCACCTGATCGCGCTGGAGCCGCACACCATCGACCACGAAGAGAAGTGGCACCTGGGTCGCACCGGGCGCGACCGAGGTTGCAACTGAGCGTCCCGCTACCGGTTGCGGTGAGAGGGCGCGCTCGGCCGTGCAGGCGGTGGCGCCAATGGTGAGTGCGAGTGTGAATGTCAGATGAGCCAGTTTCATATTTCCCCCGAAGGCGGCGTCCAACCTCAGCTGTAGCAGAGGTTGTGCCATCCTGTTAACCCCACGAAACATAGGGTCAAGCTCATCCGTTGGCTAGGTCAGGGCTTCCAGCTCCCCTTTGCTACCGCCGGTACGAAAGACTCCAACCCTGTCGGCGGGAAGTCGAGAGTCCGCCCCATTTCCGCGCTCATGTAAGCGGCCATAAGGATCTTCACGACCTCGACGCCGTCATCGAACGTGAGCATAGGCTTCTCGCCGCTGAGAAAAGCACGAGCCATGTGGCGGTTTTCGGCGCTGTACCCGTACACCGACGCCTCTTCGGCGACCACGGGCATCAACCCCATCTCCGCGTTCTGCTTTTCAACGAGATCCTCACCCGATTTTCCTTTCACTTCCCTGCTAAAAAACATCTTGAGACTCGAGTCGAGTGTATTCCACGACATTGAGTACTCGGGCCCGAGCAATTCCGCCGACAGCCTGAGACCGGCGCCGATGAAGGCCCAGGAGGTAGTCACCTCACCGACAAGGGGTTCTCCATCCTCCGATTCGTACTCGATGGTGGCGCGGGCGAAATCCTCGGACGGGCGCTTCGTGTAGTCGACGTCCTTCCCCATCGTTTCCGAGAGCTGCTTCGCGTATTTGGCCCGCGACCACTTGAGTGATGCGATGTGGGCGCTGATCCGGACCGGTTTGATCGACGAGCGCGGAGATCCCGGCTTGGTGAGAAGGTGCCGCACCACTTCGACGGAATGGCACATCATGTCGTTGAGCACTCCACCCCCCTGGAGCGACCCCTGCCAGAACCACGGCATGTGGGGGCCGCTGTGCTCTTCAGCCGCGCGCGCGAGGTATGGACGGCCTGTGAGCGACGCGCCCCGAGCCCAGACCAGCTCGCGGCCGCGGGTGATGTCGGGAGAGAACAGCTGGTTCTCGAGATACCCGGTGTTCAGACCGACGCTGCGCGCCAGATCGGCCACTTTTTTCGCCTCGGCGAGGTTACGCGCCAGCGGTTTTTCGCAAGCGAGTCCCCTCAGAGTGCCGGCGCCGCTCTTGATCGCGCCAACGATCTCCTCGATGTTCGCGATCCGCGCGTGATTGGGCCCGCACAGCCAGAGCGCGTTGATCGCCGGATCCGCGACCATGTCACGGATTGTCTTGTACGGGCGCGCCTCGCCGACGTCGAGCTCACGCGCCAAGGCCGCCGAAGAAGCGGCATTCTTTTCGTTGGGACTCCATACTCCGCGGACATCAATCTCGCGGACGGATGTCAGAGACTGAATATGGAAGCGCGCGTTGAAGCCGCTTCCAACGAAACCGATGCCTAGGCGTTCTGAGCTCATTTGGTCGCTGAAGGTTCGCGGTCAGTTGGTCAATCGGGAGTAAGGCGCAGCTTCGCCCTGTCAAACTTTGCGTACGTCACGCCGAGTTTCTTGAGAGCGGCCGGCGGACATCCATTCCAGTCGGGCGCAAAGGTATTTCCCATGTACTTGAGATCCTTCACGCCGACCTGGCTCGACCAGAAACCCGATGATGTGAGATCGCGGAACCGGTTGAAGAAGCTGACGCCGTCCGCCATGGACGCGGGCGCGCGCGCCGGCCACGCGATGTCGTTGAGGATTGCCGAGCGCTGAGATTCAGTGGCATCGGCGAAGGGCTTTCCGAATCTGGTATTTGATTGCGCGTCCATCCAGGCGAGCCCCGAGCGCATCCATTTCTGGTAGTTCGGTCGATCCATCATCGTGAAATCCATGAACTCGGGGACGCCGGCGTCGCTGGCGTTGCCCGATCTTTCGTCGCGCGGGATGATCATGTCCGCCAGGATGCGAGCGGTGCGGAATTCGGCCGGCGTGAAAAACCTGGGCGCGAAGGGAGTTCCTTCCGCCTTCGCGCGTAGAGCGCCGTCAACGAAGTTCCTTACCTTCTCCTGCTCCGCTGTTGGCCAACTGAGAAAGGCAGCAATAGGAAGCGCGGCGAGCAGCTGAACTGCGTCGCGCCGGCTGATGTCCTTGCTGACGCTGCCGTCGTCGCCCACCGGTTCCTCTCCGGGATTGACGTCCGCCGGCGATTTGTTTTGCACTGGAGTCTCGCTCTCGTTCGACATTAGAGTGCCCCCCGCTTCCGCTCTTGCGCGATGTAGTCGCTCGTCCGCATCGCGAGCGCGAGTATGGTCCAGGTCGGATTCTTGTCCGCCTGCGAGACGAACGGACCGCCATCGGTCACGAAGAGATTCTTCACATCGTGCGCGCGGCAGTTGGCGTCCAGCGCCGACTTCGTCGGATCGTTGCCCATTCGAACTGTCCCCAACTCATGGATGATTTCGCCGCCGCGCGCGATCCCGTACCCCTTCGACTGCACCGGCATCGGGTCGAAGACTTGCCCTCCCATCTGCTCGACCAACGCGCGGAAGGTCTGTTGCATGTGGCGAACCTGGTTGTACTCGTAGTCGGTCCACTGCCAGTGGAAGCGCAGCACCGGAATCCCGTACTTGTCCTTCACGACTGGATCGATCTCGCAATAACTCTTGTCGTTCGGAATCATCTCTCCGCGACCGGCGAAATAAACTGATGCTCCGGCGTACCGCCTGTAATCATCCTTGAGAGACTTTCCGTAGCCGCCGCCCACCGGATATCGCTGGATTCCGCCCATGAATCCATAACCGGGGGCGCCCGTAAGGCCACCTCCGACTTCGATGTGGTAGCCGCGGGGAAAATCGAGCTTCTTGTTGTCGACCCACCACGGCATGTAGATGTGGTTGCCACCGACGCCGTCCTCGTTGTGCGGGACGTGATCCATCATCTTGGGGATGAATCCCCCGACATCGGTGCCGGTAGTATCGGTGAGATACTTGCCGACGACTCCGCTCGAGTTGGCGAGACCATTCGGGAATTGCGGAGACTTCGAGTTGAGCATCAGGCGCGCGGTCTCGCATGCGCTCGCGGCGAGGACGACCACGCGCGCATCCGCGTGCCTCTCCGCGCCGCTCTTCGTGTCGATATACGTAACGCCGCTGGCCAGCCCGCGATTGTTGAGCGTGACTTCGCGCGCCATTGCGTTTGTAACGAGCGTCAGGCGTCCGGTCTTGAGTGCCGGGGCGATCAGTACGTTTGTAGAAGAGAAATTCGAATTTGTCCTGCAGCCACGGTTGCACTGCCCGCAATAGTGACACGCCATCCGGCCATTATGCGGCTTCGTGATCACGGAGAGGCGCGCGGCAGTGCACCAGATGTTGAGCTTGTCGGCCGCGTCCTTCACCATCAGCTCGTAACAGCGCGGTGGAGGAGGCGGCAGAAAATAGCCCCCAGGATGGTTCGGCAGATTGTCGTTGTTGCCGAAGACCCCAATCAGCTTGTCGATGCGATCGTAGTACGGACTGAGGTCCGAGTATGCGATCGGCCAGTCGTCGCCGAGCCCATCTCGGCTCTTCGCCCTGAAATCCTCGGGGCCGAAGCGAAGCGAGATGCGCCCCCAGTGGTTGGTGCGGCCACCAACCATTCGCGCGCGCCACCATTTGAAGTCGGTGCCCTCGGCGTTAGTGAAGGGCTCACCCTGGAGGTCCCACCCGCCGATGCAGGCGTCGAATTCGCCAAATGGATGATCCGGCGTTGACGCTCCTCGGCGAGGAGACTCGTACGGCCATTTGAGCATGACCGAGTCTTTGAGGTTGTCCCAGGGACCGCCGGCCTCGAGCAGGAGCACGTTCGCACCGGCGCGGGTCAGCATATAGGCAGCCATTCCACCACCGGCGCCTGAACCCACGATACAAACGTCGTAAGTCTTCCGCTGTGGCAATGAGAGAGAGGAGGAAAAGCCCAAAGTCATCGCAAATCCGCAGTTGAGGACACGAGAAAGTACGACCCGCCGTGGAAAGGCACTAGTGCCGGTCCATATCATATTTGTGAGGGGCGGACTAGGTGTTTACCCCCGATATTGACGGCTGTTTTTCTGTCAGAAACGTGACGTAGACGGGCGGGAAGCAGTCTTTCCACTGAGCGAAGTACTCACGCCCAACCCCCCTTTCGCGCCTGTGCCCCAGCCCTATATAAGTGACAGCGCGAATCTCTACCGCATCGAGACCACCCAAAAGGCGGTAATTCTCACGATGCTGGGCGGCGAAGAGCTCCGGGGAAACGTGTTCATCCATTTCTCCTCGTACCGGCCATTCGAGCTGGAAGACGTGTCCGAGCTGCTCAATGCCGACACCCCGTTTTTTCCTCTGGAGCTCGAAAACTCCGAAGTCATCCTGGTGTCCAAGGAACGCGTCGCTGAAGCAGCCGCCGACCGCAGCGAAGACGCGTTCGAGCAGCCGCCGCGCGAAGCGCCAACTCCAACGGCGCTTCTGCAGATCGTTCTCGTCGGAGGCGAGGTACGCCTCGGCTCCATTCGACTCGATGCGCCGCCTGACCGTGCCCGAGTGCTCGACTATCTCAATGCGCTCACCTCGCGATTCCTCACGCTCTATACCTCTAACGAAGCGCGGTTGATCAATCGTTCGTTGATCGACCGTGTTCGTCCACTGGACTGAAATGGCCCAGCTAGATCGCTTTCTCAACCTCCTGAAGACCAACAACGGCTCGGCGCTCAACCTGGCCGAGGGCGACGTCGCGACGGTTACCATCAAGGATTCCGCCCGCCCGGTGATGAAGCAGGCGCTCACGAGCGCCCAGATTCTCACCCTGGTGCGCGAGATCGCGCCGACCGATAAGCCGCACGCCCTGGATGCCAAGGGCCCAGTGAATTTCGAGTACTCGTGCGCGGATGGGACGTTCGAGGTGGCGCTTACCCAGAATGGGAAGATCGTCGCCCGAATTTCGCCAAAAGGCGCATCGACAAATGGTGCTAAGCCCAATGCGGCTCCGTCGAAGCCGGCGGCTCCCCAGGCCCCCTCGCCGACGCCGGTTGCGCAGGTCGCGGCGACAGCGCCGCGCGCCGAAGCGGCTCGGGTCGAAACCACGATTGTGAAAGCACCGGAAGTCACCGCATCAGGCAACCGCGCGCTCGACAGGATCGAGACCCTTCTCCGAACGCTCGTGAGCAACAACGCGTCGGACCTGCACCTGCGCGCCGGCGCGCCGCCGATGCTGCGCGCCAGTGGGGAGATCGCTCCGATTCCCGGTGAGCCAGTGCTCACCTCGGACGACATCGACGTGATGTTGAACGCGGTGATGCTCGATCAGAACCGCACGGAGTTCAAAGAAATAAACGACACTGACTTCGCACACGAGATTCCGGGGATCGCCCGCTTCCGCGGCAATGCCCTTCGGGACCGCAAGGGATCGGGCGCGGTATTTCGTGCCATCCCCGCGGCGGTCGTGACCGTCGAGCAGATGGGCATCTCGCAGGAAGTTCAGCGTCTTTGCCACCTGACGAAGGGACTCGTCCTCGTGACGGGTCCCACGGGTTCGGGAAAATCGACGACGCTTTGTGCGCTCATCGACCTGATCAACCGCACCCGCTCGGATCACGTCATCACGATCGAGGATCCGATCGAGTTCGTACACGAGAGCAAGAAATGTCTCATCACACAACGCCACGTGGGCGTGCACACGTCGTCGTTCAGGCACGCGCTCCGCGCCGCGCTTCGCGAAGATCCGGATATCGTCCTCGTCGGTGAGCTTCGCGACCTGGAGACCGTGTCAATGGCCATCGAGACAGCCGAGACGGGACACCTCGTTTTCGGCACCGTCCATACGTCGACCGCGGTCAGCACCGTCGATCGCGTCATCGATCAGTTTCCACCAGACCGTCAGGCTCAGATCCGCGTCATGCTCTCCGAATCGCTCAAGGGAGTCATCTCGCAGGTTCTCTGCAGGAAGATCGGCGGCGGACGCGTCGCGGCGCGCGAGATCATGCTCTCGACGCCCTCGGTTTCCAACCTGATTCGTGAAGGCAAGACCTTCCAGTTGCCGTCGGTGCTTCAGACATCGCGCCGACTGGGAATGGTGACGATGAACGATGCCCTGATCGACCTCGTCGATTCCAAACAGGTCGAGCCGCAGGAAGCGTATCTCAAGGCGACCGACAAGGTCGGCATCCTACACATGCTGAAGCAGCGCGGCAAGGACATCAGCTTCGCCGATACCGATGATGCGAAGGCCGCCGCCGCATCAGCTGCCGACGCACCGTCGAAACCGGCTGGTAAAGCGGGCGCCAACCGGTAGCGCTGTCGCTCCTACGTAGAAACGCCCTTCGACTTCGGAGGGCGTTTTCGTTTCGGTGCACGGAGACTTCCGCTATTCCATGACGTGCTGCGCCCCCCCTGAGCTTTTCGTATGCCGGACGAGAACAAGGAGCGGGATGAGGGCGAGGATCAGCACGGCGCTCAGAACGTAGATCCGGCTGTACGCGATGACGCTGGCCTGGGCCATCAATTGGCCGTCGAGAATCTCGAGAGCTCGCGCGCGTGCGGTCCACTGATCCGCGCCTCTCGCGACGAGCGCCCGCGTCAACATGTCCACCCTGCTCATCGTCGCGGCATCGCCAATCGAGATGTGCTCGGCCAGAATCGCGCGGAATTGCGCCGTGTAGTGGGACAACAGGGTGGCTATCGCCGCGATTCCGAGCGAGCCGCCCAACTGCCGGAAAAAGTTGTAGAGGCCTGAGCCCTGGCCCAGCTCACGCGGGCTCAGCTCCGCCAACGTGATGGTCGTGAGCGGAACGAACATCATTCCCAGCCCGATGCCGCGCATGATGAGTGACCAGAAGAAATCGGTGCTTCCACTCTCGCCAGTGATTCGCGAAAGCCTGATCATCGCGCCGGCAAACAGCAGCGCGCCAATCGTGATCAGGGCCCGCGCGTCGACTTTGTTGGTGAGCCTACCGACGATCGCCATCGAGACCGCCGTCGCCAATGCGCCGGGAAGAAGGACTATTCCGGTTTGCTGCGCGGTCATCCTGAGATTGCCCTGCAGAAACACCGGCAACGTGAACACCGATGCGTAAAGGCCGACTCCCATCACGACGCCAAGCAGAGTCCCCACCCACATCTGCCGGTGACGCAGGACGCGGAAGTCGATTACAGGGTCGTCGACGGTCAACTCTCGCCACACGAGCAGTATCCCGGTCACGATTCCACTGATGGCGAGCAGGATCATCAATCGCGAGTCGAACCAATCCTCGCGCTGGCCTTGCTCGAGCAGGTATTGAAGCGAGCCGACGCTCACCGCCAACAGCGCGATGCCCATGTAATCAATCGTGCGGGGCCGGACCTGGAACTCCGGATCGTGAACGTACCCGATGATCATGACGGCGGCGAGAATGCCGACTGGAAGATTGACGTAGAAGATCCAGGGCCAGCCGTAGTTGTCGGTGAGCCATCCTCCGAGCGTGGGACCAATAGTTGGGCCCACCATCACACCGAGCCCGAAAAGCGCCATCGCGGTGCCCGCTTCCTTTCGCGGGAAGGACTCGAACAGCACCGCCTGCGAGACCGTCATCAGCGCGCCGCCGCCGAGGCCCTGGATGATTCGCCAGAAGACGAGCGCCGACAGTGAGTGGGAGGCGCCGCAGAGAAAGCTGGCGATCGTGAAGAGGATGATCGAGCCGACGAAATAACGCTTGCGGCCGAAGAATTCCCCGAGCCAGCCCGTGAGTGGGATGATGATCACGCTGGCCAGGATGTACCCGGTGGAAACCCACGCGATCTCGTCCAGGCTCGCGCCGAGGTTTCCCATCATGTCCGGGAGCGCGACGTTGACGATTGAGCTGTCGATGACCTGCATCAACGCCGCGAGAACGACCGCGAACGCGATCAGGTACTTGTGTGGCGCGCCCTCTATCGGGGCGGCGAGCGGCTCTACTAGAGGCTCGTCGTCGGGCTCGGATTCCTGTTCGACTTCGCTAACGACTGACATCGGGTGTCAGTCAATGTAATCCCCATGCCGCAAAGCCCGGCTCAGGGATTCTGCTGACCCGTGTCCGACATGCGGCCCTGCCTCGCCGCCACCGAATCAGCCACACTCATGCTCTTCTTGACTGCCTTGGCACCCGGAATTGTAGAGTTGGCGAAAATGCTGTCCCTCTCTCGCTGCGTGAGCGCCGGATTCTTATTCGGCGAGTCATCCTTGCCGTCGCAGGCGGCGAGTGCAAGGGTGAGGACAGCGCCAAGGATTGCAATTCCGCGCTTCGACATTGAGGCCTCGATCAGGTGGGCGTGTTGGTAGAAAGGTGTCGCGGTACCGGTTTTGGCGCTGGGCGGGACTGCTCGCTCAGCAGTTTCGTCGTGAATCGCTGGCCCTCTGAAATGCGCTCGACTTCGAGGGCGATTGCCTCGACCGCCTGTTCGATGCGGGCGAGCCTGGCCTCTGACAGAGCCGGACTGGACTCCCTCTCGGCCTTTGCCCCCTCCCTGCGGTGTGCGACCGCCGCTTGCGCGATCGCTTTTATCGAGTAGGCGACGGACATAAAGAACACCACCGCGACAATTACTTTTGCCGGATCATCCATATCTGCCTTATGCGAAGTTCATGAGTCATCTGCCGTGTGGGAAGTTCATGGGTCCCCTACGGTTTCAAATCGGAAATTGTTTTACGCTGGTGCGCCCGCCGCGACGCCGTTTCCGCCGGATGTAGCGTTCGTGCCCTTGGGCCTGAAGAGCAGGAGGAACAGAATGAAGACCACGAGTGCGCCGGCCGATGGAACCAGCCAGATCGAATGCCAGTCGTGCGTGACCTTGAGGCATTCATGCGCGGCTGCCGCCGCATCGGTACAGGACGGGTTGGCCGTGGCGTAGCGGTTCACCACAGTGCCGGACACGAAGGCGCCGATGAAGTATCCGAGCCCGTTGGTGACGAAGTTGATGAGTCCTTGCGCCGCGGCGCGCACTTTCTCGCCCGCGCGCTGGTCGGTATAAATCTGCCCCGCGACGAAGAAGAAATCGTAGCAGACGCCGTGGAGAAGAATCCCGATATAGATAAGCGCCATTACGGGGCCAACGGCAGCCATGCCGAACGCGAGGTAGCGAAGCGTCCACGCCGCCATGCCTACGAGCATGATGACCTTGATTCCGAATTTCCGTAGCGCGAACGGAAGCAACAGCATGAATCCGATCTCGGACCACTGCCCGAACGTCTGGATGAAGGCTGGATTGGGCGCGCCGACCTCATTCAGGAATGGATTGGCAAACGTGTAATAGAACTGGAGCGGGATGCAGAGAAGAAAGGATCCCGCCACGAAGATGAAGAAGTCACGGTTCTTGAGCAGACCAAGCGCGTCGAGCCCAAGCGCGTCATGCACGCTGAAGCTCGAGCCCGCTGCTTTCGGCGGAGTGTGCGGAAGCACGAGTGAGTAGGCTGCCATGACGATCGAGGCGCCCGCTGCCAGGCGCATCGGCAGAACGAGCGCGTCGGCGTGAAACACTTTTCCAACCAGCGTTCCCGCGACGATCCACCCGATGGTTCCAAGAACCCGTATGAATGGAAAATCGCGGGCCGGATCGCGCACGTGGTGGAAAGAGATCGAGTTCGTCAGCGAGAGCGTCGGCATGTAGCACAACGCGTACAGAATGAGCAGCGGATAAAACGTGGCGAACGTCGTCTGCAGGGAGACGAGGTACATCAGGATGCCGCCGATCAGGTGCAGCACGGCGAGAAGTTTCTCGCTCGAGAAGTAGCGATCGGCGATGACTCCCATGAAAAAAGGCGATACCAGCGCCGCAATCGCCGTCGCACCGTACGCGAGACCGATCTCGCGATCCGTAAAGTGCAGCGTCTGACCGAGATACGTCCCCATCGTCACGAACCAAACCCCCCAGATGAAATACTGGAGGAACATCATTGCCGAGAGCCGCGTTCTTGCGCTCACGGCAGCTCCCGAATGCGGACGTTGCGGATGGACAGAGTTCCGTCGTGATCGCCTTGAATCCCGATGTAGCCCTTTGGCGCCGTCCCGTATTTCGGATACGCGACGAACTTGCTGGCCTTGACCTTCGCTTGCCAATCCGGGCTTCCGAGGACGTACTCGAGGAGCTTCTGTCCGTTCAGCCAGTGCTGGACGGTATCACCCTTGACCACGAGCAGCGTAGAGTTCCACTCATTCGCCGGCTTCACCACGCCAGCGGGTGACGGATAGAGCGCGTAGTCGGCTCCGGCTGACGTGAGCCTGCTTTTTCCGTCCGGATGACCAGCGTCGTCGAGTAACTGATACTCGGGTGCGCTCCAGTAGATGTGATCGTATTCCTCGGTGCCGCGATAGAAGACGCCCGCATTGCCACCAGGGCTCAGCTTCCAATCGAGGGCCAGCTCGAAGTTTCCGAATTGGTCCTTCGTCAGGAGGTCACCCACCGACCCTGTCTTGGTCAGCGTACCATCGACGATTTGCCAGCCAGCGGGCAGTGTCGCCTGCTTATAACCCCGCCAGGCCGCCGTGCTGGTTCCGTCGAAGAGCGGTCGCCATCCGGCGGCCTTCTGCTCGGCGGTCAACGTCGTGGTTCCCGAAGCGGTACTGCTACTCGAGGCCGGCGTGCTGTTCCCCATCGGTGTGCAGGCGAGGGCGAGCAGCGCCACCTGAGAGATCATCGCCGCGCGAGCGGCAGGTCGATGCATCATGGCTTCCTCTTGAAGAATTATTCAGACTGCCCAACCGGCGCGATACTCTCGCGTCAGGTACTGATTCGCATCGGCGATGTTGGTGACCCGCATATTATCGCCGTCGTACAGAATCTTTCGGCCCTGCCCCGTGCGCAGCGCGACGATCCCGAGCAGCATCGTCTCGGTGAGCTGGGCCGCGTACTCGAGCGGTGAGCTCGATTTCGCTTCGCCCTTGATGGCCTTCACCCAGTTCATTTCGTGGCTCCACGTGATTCGCGCGTAGGTCTTCGGCACCAGCGCCGCGTCCTCGGCGAGCGACACCGGAAAGAGGCGAGGATTGGAGCCGTACGTGTCGTTCATCAGAATTCCCTTATCTCCGATGAAGATCACGCCGCCTTCGCTCTTCAACGTGACATCGTCGGGCAGAACGTCGGGCCGGGGAGGATAGAGCCCACCGTCGTACCAATTGAGCTTGACGGGGGGCTGCGCGCCGCGGGCCGGGAACTGATAGTGCACAGCGGTCGCGACCGGATACGAGACCGGCTTGTTGTATCCCCGCGCTTCCCGCGTTCCCGCCGCTGCTTTCGAATCGGGTGGAATCGGCATCGTGCCCCACTGCGTCGATGTGGCTTCGATGCTGGTCGGATAAGTGAGTCCGAGCGCCCAGAACGGATGATCGATCAGATGCGCGCCCATGTCGCCGAGCGCGCCGACGCCGAAGTTGACCCAGCCGCGCCAGTTGAATGGGTGATAGATCGGATGATAGGGCACCTCTTCCGCGACGGGGCCGACGTAGAGATCCCAGTTCAATCCCGGCGGCGCCGGATAGGAACCCAGCGCGGACGCCAAAAGCTGGTTCACATAGCGGAAGCTGAATGGATTTCCGAATGGGCTCGGTGGAGGAGGAGCGGGCGGAGCGCCTGTCGGCCGCGGCACCCCCTGCGGCCAATAGACGACCGGACGATTTGTCCAGACATGGACTTCCCGCACGGGGCCGATGATGCCGGCCTGAATCCATTCGTTGATCAGCCGCGCGCCGTCACTCGAATGGCCCTGGTTTCCCATTTGAGTCACGATCTTCGGATTCGCCAGCGCCAGATCGCGCAGGACGCGCGCTTCGTGCACGGAATAGGTAAGTGGCTTCTGCACGTACACGTGCTTCCCGTTCTGCATCGCGGCCTTCGCGATTACGGCGTGCAGGTGATCGGGAGTAGCGATCACGATTCCATCGATGTCTTTCTGCTTGTCGAGCATCTCGCGGAAATCCGGGTACCGAGTTGCCTTGTCGAATTTCTGCTTTAGCGTGATGCCTTCTGGCCTGTCCTTCTTCTGATCGTCCTTCAGCTTTTCCGCCACCTTGCTGGCGGAGTAGGCGAAATCGACGTCGGCGTAGGCGACGAGATTCTCGGTCTTCGCCAGCTCCAGCGCGTTCTCGGAGCCCATCCCGCCGAAGCCGACGACGGCGAAGTTGATCGTGTCGCTCGGCGCCTGAAACCCGGGCCCGCCGAGGACATGGCGCGGCACGATCATTACACCGAGCCCGATCTTCCCGGTGTCCGCGACGAACTTGCGCCGCGTGACCTTCTTGTCCTTCATGAAATACGCTCTCCCGTTTTGTGTGTGTCGTCCACTGGCCGCAATCAATATCTCAGGGCGTGCAGATACCGGTAGCTGTTGCGGATCGTGGCGATGGGATCGGCGGGCTGGTCGTGTTCCACGAAGTAGTGCTTGATCCCGGCTTTGTCGCTCTGGGCGAAGATCTTGGGGAAGTCGATCGTGCCCTTGCCGACATCGACCATCTTGTTATCGGGCGGACCCGCCGAATCCTTCACGTGCACCATCGCGAAACGCTTCGGATGGCGATTGAAGAAGTCAATCGGATCGCCGCCGCCGAACACAACCCAGTACAGATCCATTTCGAAGTCAACCAGCGACGGGTCCGTCTTGTCGAGCATCATGTCGAGGGGGCGCACACCATTCACTGGCCTGATCTCGAAATCATGATTGTGGTAGGCGAGCCGAAGTCCTGCTGCTTTTGCCTGTGGGCCCAGCTGATTGAGGAGATCGATGATCTTGTTCCAGTCGTCCACGGTTTTGCGCCGCTCCTCGGGGATATACGGCATCGTCACCCACTGGTGCCCGATGGCCTTGGCGTCGGCGAATGCCCT